>CAYNYJ010000093.1:0-10497 GCA_964401355.1 uncultured Ectothiorhodospiraceae bacterium
CAGAGATGAAAGAAGCCGCTTAACTGGGTTGTATCAAAAAGGTTGACCAGGTCAGGATGAAAAACTAATAAATAGTTTAAATGAAGTAGCGAGAGAAGTAGAAGAAAAGCTAAATGAAGTTGCTAGTAAAACCCTAGAAAAACTAAACGAAATGAATTCTGAAGTTGCAGATAGCTTAACGCCTGTAATACCGAGTGCAGAAAGCTTAAAATGGGCGGACGTTTTTAAGAGTGTCTCAATAACAGGAGATGATGATATACCAATTAATAAGAGGGGCAGTGGTGTAAAAAGGCTGATTTTATTAAATTTCTTCAGAGCCGAAGCTGAAAGAAGACAAAAAGAAAAAGATGTGCCTAGTATTGTTTACGCTATAGAAGAGCCTGAAACGTCTCAACATCCAAATCATCAAAGAAAATTGATAGAAGCCTTTATTGAATTATCTAAAGCTGATGACACGCAGATATTATTAACAACTCATAGTCCTTCAATTGTGAAGCTTTTAGAATTCGACCATCTTAAATTAATTAAAGATGGTGCCACGAAGGAAGTTGTTAATATTGAAAGAGGTGATTTACCTTACCCTTCCTTAAATGAAGTGAATTACTTAGCTTTTGATGAGTCAGATGAAGAGTACCATAATGAGTTATATGGTTTTATTGAAAGTGAAGGACTTTTAAACGACTTCAAAGATGGTAAAGAAACAACTTTATACATAAGGGTTAATCGTAAAGGCAATACAGTAGAAGAGCAAAAGATAATTAGTGAATTTATACGCCATCAAATCCATCATTCGGAAAATGCTCTAAACGATAGATTTTCACATGAACAATTACAGCAATCACTTGGTGACATGAGAGCCTTTATTGAACAACATAATCGATAGGGTCAGATTGAACCTCCCCCAGTTTAACGGATACATTAAAAAAGAACACCAAGGTGAAGCGGCAAAACTGAGACAGGAAAATAAGCGACTCAAAGAGGAGAACGAAATACTAAAAAAGCCGCTGTATTCTTTGCGAAGGAAAGCTGGAAATGGTTTTTCTGCCACCTTACGCGCCTGATTTTAACCCCGATGAGTTAGTTTGGAACCAGATGAAAAATGTGGGCAGGTCAAAAAAACCGCTAAAGAAAGGCGAATCGATTAATGAATCGAGCTATGGATTTAGAGAGCCTTAAACGATATAAAAATTTCATCAGATCATTTTTTGAAGAGCAGACCGTATTGTTTGCTGCGGCCTAGGTAGTAAGTGCGGTGGTTGTGCAAAAATGTGGCTCATAGTAAAAGGGTGGTTATTCCTCTATTCTCTCCATGGTTATCACGCCATGGGGAGCCATTGAGTCATCCATGGTGAGAGTTGTTAAATCAACTACGCTGACATCCGGGAGAAAGGGGTAATGAATATTCGATGTGTCATTTCTGTTCTTTGTGGTCTGTTGTTACTCAATGCTTGTGATAGTAGGGATAACAACGTTGAGGACGAGTTAAATATCGACCGCAGCCGCACCGGGTTTATTGCACGTTTCAGCCCAGGCGATGGCGTGATTCCGTTTCCATCCAATCTGTTATTTAGCGGTTCCACCGACGCGACACTCAATATTCCGGTTGATGATCCCAACGATTTTTCTGATCCGCCCGTGGCGTTAAATGCCCTGGATGGGTTTTCCACCATTGCGCCTATTAGCACTAAAACGAATCTGGCCATTGATGCCGCCACTTTATCGGCCGCCACCGTGCGTATGTTTGAGGTGAGCTTGAGTGGGATTGCGGGCGGAGTGACAAGTGTTGTCCGTGAACTGGTTTATGGCATGGAATTCATCGCCAGTATTTCACCGGTTGATCCGGAGGGTAAAACCCTGGTTATTTCGCCACTGAAACCATTGGCTGCCAAAAGCCATTATATGCTCGCGCTGACTACCGGCATTCAAAGCGCCGACGGGCGCCAGCTTGCCTCAGAGGCAACCTATGTGATTACCCAATCCACTAATCCCCTGGTTGATGACCTGGGTGTCAGCCAGGTTGCCACATTAACCGATGCTCAGGCCCTGGCGCTGGAACCCCTGCGGCAATTGGTGAATGCCCAGGAAGCGGCACTTGCCGGTCAGGGGTTGAGTTCCAGTAACGTCGCCCTGAGCTGGACCTTTTCGAGCCAATCGATTGGTGACGTGCTGGAAGAAGCCAAACTAAATGCGCTGGGCACCGCGTCAATCAATCCAACCAGTATCGGGGATACCAACGCGTTATTGGGGGCCGGTCCCGGGCTGGCGAACATTTATGTGGGCAGCATCGACATTCCCTACTATCTCAGCAATACGTCCAGTTTACCCACTGATCCTTTGAACCGCTTCTGGCAAGGGGTGGGTGGCACACATTTAACCCAGTTTAATTCGACCCCGGTTGCCACCAGTACCGAAACGATTCCATTGCTGCTTTCCATTCCAAAAACGGGCGCGGCGCCGTGGCCAATCGTGATATTTATGCACGGAATTACCAGTGATCGCAGCGCCATGCTGGCCATAGCGGATGCCCTGGCAAGCGCAGGTTTCGCCGCTATTGCCATCGACTTGCCCTTACACGGTCTTGCATCGGCCTCAGCGTTGTATTCCGGTATCGAGCGCACCTTCGATCTTGATCTCATTGACAACAATACCTCGGCGCCAGGCCCTGATGGAATTGCCGATACCTCGGGGAGCCATTTTATTAATTTAAGAAATTTATTAACCACGCGTGACAATTTGCGGCAGGGCATTGCTGATTTGTTCACCCTGAATGCTGCCTTAAGCACCCTGGACTATGATGGCGGCGGTGCTGATATCGATACAGGAAACGTCTATTTCTTCGGCCATTCTCTGGGCGCAATGGTCGGCAGCGTTTTTCTGGCCCTGGAGCCTGGAGTAAAAGATGCGGTGTTGGCCATGCCGGGTGGCGGCATCGCCAAACTGCTCGATGGCTCGGCCACGTTTGGCCCCATTATCGCTGCCGGCTTGGCGGCTGTGGGTGTGGACAAGGGCACCAGCAGCTATGAAAGTTTCATGGGGGCTGCACAAACGCTGATGGACAGCGGCGACCCGAATAATTATGCCACAGCCGCCAGTATCGGCCGGGGTGTTTTGTTGTTTGAGGTGATCGGGGATCAGGTGATCCCGAATAATGTATTGGCTGATGCGCCTGCCGGTACAGTCCCCGCCCCACTGTCAGGTACCGACCCATTGGCGAGCCTCTTGAGTCTGGTGCAAGTGAGCACAACAACGTCTGATACGAATGACATGCTGGCTTTTATTCGTTTTACCGCCGGTGATCACCGTTCAGTGCTTGATCCCAGTGAGAACGCAACGGTGACAACCGTGATGCAAACGGCGACGGCTAGCTTTTTCGCATCCGATGGGCAGCAGGTGGTCATCAGTGATGAGTCAGTGGTGGAATAAACCCACATCAGGGATGTTTTGAGGGAAACGACAATGAACAAGAATTTACTAAAAAGCACGATTGCCGCATCGCTGATTTTTACCGCTAATGGGGCGTATGCCCTTGAGTTTGAGCGGGGTGAGCTCTCGGCAAATTTGGATACAACCCTATCGTATGGTGTCTCCGCGCGGGTAGCAGATCGTGATCCGCGCATTATCGGGAGTGCCAACGGGGGTGAAGCCTTTGGGGTTAATGCGGATGATGGCAACCTCAATTACAATAAAGGCATTTTTAGCAATGCCTTTAAAATCACCACAGAAATGGAGTTGAGGTATCGACGCTACGGTGGTTTTTTTCGTGGCACGGCATTTTACGATATAGAAAATGAAAAAAGAGATCGGGAAAAAGCGGAACTATCCGATGCAGCAAAAGACCTGGTGGGTAAAGATGTAAAGCTGCTGGATGCGTATGTCTGGGGGCAATTTGATGTTGCTGATAAACCCGGGGAAATACGCTTTGGTAATCAATTAATCAGTTGGGGTGAGAGCACTTTTATCCAAAACAGTATTAATACGATTAACCCGGTGGATGTGAGTAAAATCCGTATTCCGGGTGCGGAACTGCGAGAGGCCCTGATACCGATACCGATGATCTCCGCTTCCCTGGCGACCGGCGACAACAGCAATATTGAGTTATTTTACCAATTACGCTGGCAAGAGACCATCATTGATCCGCCGGGCTCGTATTTCAGTACCAATGATTTTGCGGGAGCAGGTGGCAGTCGCGTCCTGCTGGGCTTTGGGGCTGTGCCCGATACCATTCCCAGTAATGTCGTTGTCAGCCCGCCCGCAACCACTGCGGTGGTTGCGCGTTCTCCCAACCGAGAGGCGGAGGACAGTGGCCAGTATGGCATCGCATTCCGGCTTTATTCTCCCCTGCTCAACGATACTGAATTTGGATTCTATTATATTAAATATCACAGCCGACTGCCGATTATAGGTGCCACTAGCGGCAGTGCCGCCGCTGCTGCGGGTGTTGACCCTGATGGTTTGTCCTATGTTCAGTCTTCCCGTTACTTTATTAGTTACCCCGAAGATATAAAGCTTTACGGCTTGAGTTTTAACACCACTCTCGGGCGCACCGGTGTCGCAGTACAAGGCGAGGTTTCTTATCGCCAGGATGTACCGCTACAAATTGACGACATTGAATTGCTTTTCGCTGTACTCGGCGCTCAGGATAATTTGAACCCAGGCAATACCGGTGCAGCACCGCTCGCCAATTTTGGGCAATTGGGATTGGTTCCTTTTGATAGCGATATATTGGGTTACATTCGCAGGGATGTGGTGCAGGCACAAGTAACGACCACCATGATATTTGGCCCAGGCTTGGGCGCAGATACTACGGTAATCCTGGGTGAAGTTGGTGTTACTCAAGTCGTTGACATGCCGAATAAAGATATTTTGCGGCTCAACGGGCCTGGTACCTTTATCAGTGGAAACTCCGCGCTTGCCGCGTTTCATTCGGGTACTTTCGAAACCGCTGATCATTTTGCAGATGCGACCTCATGGGGATATCGTTTATTTGGGCGCATGCAATTTAATAATGTTTTCAAGTCAATCAATCTTGCACCACGCATTGCCTGGCAACACGATGTTAATGGCGTTTCGCCGGGGCCTGGCGGTAATTTTATTGAGGGGCGAACCGCAGCCACTTTAGGGTTAAGTGCCGATTATCAAAATAGAACGACTTTTGACATTAGCTATACACGTTTTTCCGGTGCCGGGCGTTACAACCTTATCAATGACCGCGACTTTGTCGCCGCCAACATAAAATATTTCTTCTAAGGAGTGATGCCATGCTTAGCCAAGAGGTAAGTAGGATTATAAAGTCGATGGCCAAAGGCAAGCGATTGCAGTCGGCATCCTGCGCCATCATGTTCTGTTTAACGAGCGCCCCGGTTTGGGCCGCAGCTACCTCGCAAGAGATTGAACGGCTTGGAAATGATTTAACACCCATTGGTGCCATCAAAGCAGGCAATGATAGTGGCGTTATTCCAGCCTGGGACGGCGGGATTACCGAGCCTCCCGCCAACTATAAACCGGGAGATCATCACCCGGACCCCTATGCCGCAGATAAGCCCTTATTTCGCATTGATAAAAACAACATGGCGCAACAGGGGGATAAACTATCCGCCGGACATAAGGCGATGCTGAACGCCTATGACAGTTTTTATCTCAATATCTACCCGACACGGCGCAGTGCCGCGATGCCACAACGCATTTATGACGCAACCAAAAAGAATGCGGCAACGGCACGTTTGACGGACAACGGCAATGGTGTCAGTGGGGCCATCATTGGCATACCTTTTCCTATTCCTAGCAACGGCCTGGAAGTCATATGGAACCATATTCTGCGCTGGCGAGGTGCTACTGTGGCGAGACATATTTCGCAAGCTGCGCCGACACGCAACGGTGACTATACCTTGGTTAAATTTTACGATGAGCTTTACATGCAGTATGCACAAGAGGGGATGGAGGAAAAAGATCTTAACAATATCGTATTATATTTTATGCAAAAAGTGTTGTCCCCACCGCGCTTGGCGGGCGGTATTTTATTAGTTCACGAAACCATGGATCAATTTAAAGAACCGCGGAAGGCGTGGCTTTATAATCCGGGCCAGCGGCGGGTACGCCGAGCCCCTAATGTCGCATTTGATAACCCCGGTACCGCATCGGATGGTATGCGAACGACCGATCAATTTGACATGTTTACCGGTAGCCCTGAACGCTACAATTGGGAATTAGTGGGACGCAAGGAGATTTACGTACCCTACAATAGTTATAAGCTGCACAGTGATTCATTGAAGTACAGTGATATTCTCAAACCATTGCACATTAACCCCGAGCATCTTCGCTATGAACTGCATCGGGTATGGGTGGTGGAAGCGACATTAAAAGAGGGTTTGCGGCATATATATAAACGTCGCACATTTTACGTTGACGAAGACTCCTGGCAAATTCTGCTCGTTGATCAATATGATAATCGTGACCAGTTATGGCGAGTATCCGAGGGACATGTCATAAATTATTATGAGCTGCCGGCATTGTGGGCCACACTTGAGGTGCATACCGATCTTCAGGCTGGGCGCTATCTGGCGTTTGGGTTGGATAACGAAGATAAAATGTATGAGTTTAATTTTGAGCGCAGCACCCGTGATTATACGCCGGCTTCACTGCGTCGAGAGGGGCGGCGTTAAACAGGTTTTTTTAATGTCTGATTGTTATCCCAAGGCCACGTATTATAAGAAGAGAGTGTATGGCCGGGTTCTCTGGATAATGGTTTGTTGTGTGTTGATGACGCTGACCATTGATTTGGCAGCGGCACAAAACAACAATCAACAAATGGCGCTGCCGTCTCGTCTTGCCATTCATTCTTTATTGCTGGATGGTGATCAACGAGCGGGGCTGTTGGTGGCAGTCGGCGAACGGGGTCATATCCTTTATAGCGAAGACCAAGGCCAAAATTGGCAGCAAGCAGAGGTTCCCAGTCGTGTGCTGCTTACGGGTGTTTATCTGCACAACCAGACAATCGGCTGGGCGGTGGGTCACGATGCAACCATACTTCGCACCACAGATGGAGCCAGGCATTGGCAGCAAGTTTATACCGATCCCAAGCAAGAGTCGCCGTTGTTAGATGTCTGGTTCAAGGATGAGAAAACAGGGTTTGCTATTGGTGCTTATGGTTTGCTTCTAAAGACGGTGGATGGTGGTGAAACCTGGACGCAACGCTGGGTCGATAAACAAGATGATTTTCATCTTAATCACATTTCACAAGCCACCAATGGAACGCTTTATATTGCGGCGGAAGCAGGTATGGTTTATCGCTCTGAGGATAGTGGAGAAACATGGAAAAGTTTGCACTCACCCTATGCCGGTTCATTTTTTGCCACCTTGCCAGTTAATGCACAGCAGCTTTTTCTGTTTGGGCTTCGTGGGAATTTATTTTTTTCCGAAAACAATGGGGAGAATTGGCAACCAATAAACAGCCAAACCCAGGCAATGCTGACCAGCGGCTTTAAAAGCCGGGCAGGCCACTGTTTTATCGCAGGTCTAAATGGGGTTTTGTTGCATAGTAGAGATTGTACAGGTGGGAAGTTTGAGTTCTACCAGCTGCCTGGCCGCAAGGGTATTTCTGCCATCCTTGAAGGGAAAGATAACGAGATTATACTGTTGGGAGAGGCAGGTATAACGACATTTAAACCATGACCCCTGGTTCATCAGTTTTAAAAAATAGGCGCTCTTAAATGATCGTCACGATGTAATTATAAGTTGTTAATATGAAAAGATATTCCAGTTACGTGGCAATTCATTTTCTATGTGACTGCTCCCGCACATCCTGTGCTTCGCAGCATAAGTCCTTCCGTGGACAAAAAGACGCTGCGATCTCTCCAGCATATTTTTTAACGCGATTGGCGGTCTTTCCAGTCGTTAGTATCGATCGACTTTGCGCAATAAAAGCGGGCCCGTTGCGCCTTTCCATTTACGTTAACTTTTCATTACAAACAGGCACTTTGCCTGCCGTCCAATGGATGATTCAAGGATGATTAATCACTTTATCGCCTACCTGGAACAGCGGCTATTTAAATTTCGTAAGCTCGTTATCGCTCTGTTTGTCATTCTCACGAGCGTTATGTTGTATTTTGCAACGCAAATCCATATTGACGCGGGATTTACCAAACTGCTGCCGATGCAGCATGAATACATGCAGACGTTTAGTAAGCATCAGCAAAACTTTGGTGGGGCTAATCGAATTCTCATTGCCTTAACGGTGAAAGAAGGGGATATTTTTACCCAACCTTTTTTTGATCGCTTGGCCGCAGTCACCGATGAGGTGTTTTTTATCCCCGGCGTGGATCGCGCACAAGTCACCTCTTTGTTTACCCCCAATGTGCGCTTTACCGAGGTTGTTGAAGACGGTATCGCGGGTGGTAACGTCATACCGGCAAACTTTCAGGCCACGGAAGAAGGCTTGCAACAGGTTCGAGAAAACATAATTAAAGCCGGTATTGTCGGGCGTTTGGTCGCAAATGACTTTACTGGGGCCGTTGTCAGCGCCCAATTGCAGGAGTTTAATCCGGATACCGGTGAGGCACTCAGCTATATTGACGTCGCACAGGAGCTGGAAGAAAAAATACGCCAAAAATACCAATCCAACGACATTGATATACACATTATTGGGTTTGCTAAAGCCATAGGTGAAATTGCGGACGGTGCCGGGCGGGTTGTTCTGTTTTTTATTCTTTCCTTCACTATTACGGCATTGCTGGTTTATCTTTTTACCTTCTCGATCAGCTTGACCAGTGTATTACTCGTCGCTGCGCTAACTGTGGTCGTTTGGCAAATGGGATTATTAACATTGCTGGGTTATGGCATTGACCCTATGTCTGTTTTAATCCCATTTTTAGTGTTTGCTATCGCCATTAGTCATGGCGTGCAAATGGTGAACAATCACAATAATGGACTATTTTTGGGTGCCACGGCACAGAGCGCCGCACGTACCTGTTTCAAGCGCTTATTAATTCCCAGTACCATTGCTTTGGCCAGTGATGCCATCGGTTTTATCAGTATTTATTTGATAGAAATAAGAGTCATCCAGGAGATGGCGGTTACCGCAAGTCTGGGTGTTGCCGTTATTATTTTGACTAATTTGTTTTTGCTGCCGGTGCTTTTGTCTTATATTAATCCCGGGCCAGGTCATCGGAAAAAGTTACAGGCCCGTGCACAATCCAAGCGACGCTACTGGCGTTTTCTTGCCAAAGCCGCCACGGCCAAACCGGCCGCTATGATCATTGGGCTGTCACTGGTTTTGCTGGTGGTTGCCAGTGAAAAGGCAATGAATGTTAAAATTGGCGACCTGCATCGCGGTGTTCCTGAGTTGCATGCCGATTCGCCGTATAACATTGACACGGAAATTATCACCCAAAAATTTTCGATTGGCGTAGATATTCTGACGGTCATTGTAGAAACCTCAAAAGAGGCATGTATACGTCATGACATTATGACGGCTATTGATGAGTTTCAGTGGTTTATGGAAAATGTGGAGGGCGTGCAATCGGTTATCGCTATGCCCGGAATTGTTAAAGTTATTAATGCTGGCTGGAATGAAGGAAGCTTGAAATGGCGGGCATTACCGCGCAATCAATCCGCCATGGCGCAATCGGTAGCGTATATTCCCAGCAGTAGTGGCTTGCTGAATATGGATTGTAGTGTAATGCCGGTAATAATTTTCACTCAAGATCATAAAGCGGAAACCATCTCCAGGATTACAGATGCGGTAAAGCAATATCGGAATACACAGCAAAACAATGAAATTAAATTTATGCTGGCGACGGGTAATGTCGGTGTTATGGCGGCAACGAATGAAGAAATTGAACGCGCCCAGTTTCCAATTTTACTCTATTTATTTTTAACTATTATCGCTTTATGTTTTATTACCTTTCATTCATTGAGTATCACCTTATGTGTCATCTTACCCCTGGGGTTAGTTTCTTTATTGGCCTACGCGGTAATGGCAATGCTCGATATTGGACTAAAGGTTGCTACATTACCTGTCGTAGCACTGGGGGTTGGTGTCGGTGTTGACTACGGTATTTATATTTACAGTCGGCTTCAAGAACACCGACAATCACATGAAAATCTTTATGAAGCCTATTGCACGACGCTGTATCAAACCGGTAGCGGTGTACTTTTTACCGCGATAACACTTGCCATCGGTGTTGCTACCTGGATCTTTTCACCGTTAAAATTTCAAGCCGATATGGGCATCTTGCTCACGTTTATGTTTATTGTAAATATGTTGGGCGCCATTCTGCTGCTACCCTCATTAGCTTATTGGTTTGAACGTTTGGCCAAGAAAAAAATAGGATCAGCGTCAAGCTAATAGATAGATAGTTATTCACTGCTAATAGTTTGGATCCCCTCATTTTTTGATGGTTTTGTAGAAACTCCAAGTAGGTGAATAACAGTATAAACTGTCTACCTACTACCCAGTCGCCTGAAAAGGATACTGCTTCTTTTTAAAATCCCGGTCGTCAT
>CAYNYJ010000094.1:0-10150 GCA_964401355.1 uncultured Ectothiorhodospiraceae bacterium
CAGGTATTTTTCGGAATCAACCCACCTGTTGCACTAGCGAATTGAATTCACGTTACATGCTACACGCTATCCGTGAGAATAATGAAAAAGACAAGTCATTGAATATTTTAAGGTTGTGATAAAGTACACAGTGAGAGCTGTAAAAATGGGTACCAACTACGGAATTATAAGGCGGGAGCATACCCCATTTTTGGGTAGATTAAGTGTTAGCAATCTCCTTGCACTATGCAACGTGATTATGCTTCTTAAGATGGCGTTTAGAATATGATGCCTGCCCCTTTAACGATAATGCAAAGATATTAGTGCGTTAGTGTTCAAGTAAATATCAATGCTTGAAGATTGTAAAAATCTAAAGTTAATTTTAAATGGTAATTTTCCACACAACACTGGGTTGCGCCATAACTTAAAGTATGAATATACTGCTGATAGATAATGAGAATTATAGTACAGCGTAATACGCAATAAAAATATTTCAGTAAAATGGAGAGGAATGGATGCCTATCTGTAGACAAACTGTACGTGAAAACGTGCGGCGGCCTATCAACATTATTCAAACTTATAATAGAACACCAATATCGAATGGTGCCTATTTCCGATCCATTTTAATTTCTGTATTTTCATCGCACTATGGCTCATGGGCAAGCCAAGTATTGTTTTCTATGAGAAAATGGTTGGTGGGTTTTTTCATTCTAGCGGCGGCAAGCCCAAACTGCTTCGCAGCTTTATGGGTAGAAAATTAAGGAATATACAGTCGCTGGTGGATTTATCTGCATCAGTGCGGCCAAGTATAGGGTGATAAAAATTTCTGTGACGATAGTAATATGAAGGTGCAGATTGATACGTGCGCGATTATTTTTATTTAGAAAAATTGAATTTGGGGCATCGTTTAACTGTATCTTTTAACTGTATCTCAAACTGGCGTGTTTCTTAAATTGAATGGCATGACAGATGCTGGAAATAATATATATGTTGTGTTGAAAATGTCTCAATTTATAGGAAAGAAGTTGAAAATCAGAATAATTGATAATGTTAGCTCGTGTGAGATCACCGACGTATCGGCATATTAGATATGAATAAAACAGTAGCAATTATAGGAGCGGGAGCAGGAGGTTTATCCGCAGCAGTTGCCTTGGCTGAACAGGGCGTCAACGTGAAGATAATAGAGCGTGGGGATCGCTTACATACGAGTGATATTCTAACGAATAAGTTCGATTATGAACTTAGTACACCTCCTTGGCGAAAGCACTCCGCGGAATGGAAGGGGCCATTTGAATTACAACAGGGTAGAGGACTCGGAGGGAGTACTTTATATTTTCAAGCTGTATCACAGGCCCCATCAAATTCGGTGATTAAGCAGTGGGGATTACCCGTTACGGAAATTAATAGAATTAAAAACGAAGTGATTGATTTTTTACAGATTGCGGGTGAAATTCAGCCGGCCCACAAATTAAATCCTGTATCAAATCATCTGTTCGAAAGCGCAAAAAAATTAAACTGGAAAGTTCGACATGCGCCAGTTGCTATTTTGTCCAAGCCACACAATGAACGGCCTGCCTGTAACTATTGTGGATTGTGCGTTTATGGTTGCCGTCCAGGTGACAAAAGCAGTGCAGATAGGACTTGGTTACCTAGGGCATTAAAAACGGGGAATGTTGAAATACTGTCTAACGCAAAAGTCGACTCTTTGGTTCTGTCAGATAAACATACTGTTACACATATTAAATTCACTCAACAAAACAAAATAATTGATTTACCAGTTAGTGCCGTTATTGTTTCTGCTGGGGTATTAGAGACACCTTATTTGCTCCGACACAGCAGGCAGGAATTGGCCCCTGATGGTATTGGCAATAAAAATGTGGGGCGATATTTAACCGGAAGTATATGGCAAAGTCTTCTTTTAAGTGTTCCTGGAAAATCAGCACGGGGATATGCAGGGATTCCGATTGATATTCTTGTTGAAGAATTTGCCGAGCAAGGTATTTTGATGAGCCAAGGGCGAAATCATGCAGGAATCACCGGGCCAGTATCAACAGCAAGAATGCTTATGAGCGAAGGGTATCAAGGTGATATTCGCGCATGGGTGAGAGAACATTATTCAAAGTTAGCAGGTATAGGTGGTTATGCCGAAAGTTCTACACGTTTTGAAGACGGTATTGGAACAACTAAAGAAAAAGCATTTGTAAAATCAATAAATGGTTCAGATTCGGAAATGATTGAAAAAATACGCAAGGCATTATTGCAATGGTCAACTGCAGCAAAAGCAAAAATCATACTGCCCATGGGGAATGTTGAATATCCCATCGTAGGCTCAATGCTGAGAGGGACATGCACGCTTGGAAGTAACCCAGGAAGTTCAGCGGTTAATACAAATGGACAGTTGTGGGGATATGATAATGTTTATATCAGTGATGCTTCAATAATCGGTAGAGGATTAATCGCAAACCCATCATTGATCTTACAAGTTTTAGGTTTATATATTGGCCGTAAGTGTGCTGATAATTTACAAAAATAATGAAAATAACAAGACGAAAATTTATTTTTTACAGCGTACTTGGGTTAAGTACGAAATCGTTATATTCCAGAGCAAGCAATACAGCTAACCTAGAATGGAAAGCAACATGTCGCAATTGGATGGCCGTGTTACTGCCTTCAGATGAATATGGCCCGGGGGCAGATACACCGATAGTGTGGGAATTGCTTGAGCAATTGATGAAGAACAATCAAAAGACTCGGCAATGGATGATCTTGGGGCTCAATAGGTTAAGCAAACAAGATGTACCTAAAACCAAAAAAGCATTATTGAAAATGCAAAAAACGGGATATCCCTACTCCGCGATTATCAGATTCTTAAATAAAATATTTGTTGAGTATTACTATGCGTCACCACAAGGTTGGAAGGAGCTAGAGATACAGTCGCCACCTCAACCAAAAGGTTTTACATTAAATAACTGATATATTTCAGAAATTATTAAAACATGGATTATCGTCCGATCATTAAGACATTAAAGCCGGAAAAAAAGAAAAACAAGGAGAGTTATTATGGTCGTTGGACGAAATAATTACAAACTTGTCATCGCGTTAATGATGATGGCATTGTCCGATATCGGCTATGCTGGTGGCGTTGCAGGATTCTTCGGAGCAAATGAATACAATGGTGATCCAAATCAGTCATGCCCGGCCGCAGGCACGCCTAACCCGATAAACATTGCGTCAGGCAATAAGTTTTTTAAAGAGAAAATTTTTAAGGGTAGGGGTGAGTTTCCATTAACGTATAATCTCTATTACAACAGTCGACACTATGATGTCATATCAAATGGGTCATTTATCCAAGGCCAGTGGACCTATAGTTATGGGCAGCACCTCACTTTTGACCGGGACAGTAAAGGGTTTGTCATTATTGAAATGCGCAGGCCTAATGGCCAATCAATGTTTTTCAGATACACAGGGAAAAGTAATGTTTATACAGGAATAATTGATTCCAACCCAACTGACTCGACCATCACAATAGTAAATAAAGAGCTCGGCGAATTAAAACATATACTATCTACTTCAGGGCAGGTTGAAAAATATGTTTATACCTCTCTAAATGGTACTCAAGAAACCTATGACAGTGTCGGCAAACTAATTGAGGTTAAAAATCTTCAGGGCGGCGGAACACACGCCGTCACGTATAGCTTGCCAAACTCCATGGCGGTTGAATATGTTGAAACGGGGCAAGTCTTAACTATAGCGTTAATAAAAAGAAAAAATATTCACACGTTTACAAGCAGAATAGAGCTATGTCCCATCTTTTGTATCCCGAAATATAGGTTAGTAACTAGCACCGATTATCATTATATGCCTAGTGTCCTTACGGTCCCTGGCGCAACTGAAATTTCGCTTAATTTTGATGATGTAAGTAAAGATTTTCCTACAACATCACCTGGTGCCTGTGTGGGAGATTCCTGCGTCGGTGATCAAAGGGTATTCGCTGCAAGATTAAAAGAAATCATATGGTCTGATGGCAGCAAAAGAACATTTGAGTACAGCGTGGGGGCTTTCAAAACCCCAGAGCCAGCCAATTGGATTAAAGACTCTGCTATTAGTCGTGTTCGGTCCTACAACCCTGCTGGCCAGAATATTTACACATCTTCTGTTGAATACGCGTCAAGTGGTAAAGCGATAAAGAGCACTGTAGGTTCTACAGATATCGCTCAATCACATTACGTAGAAGAAATAAGTCCGGCGCACGCTTGGGACGTATGGAACACTCATGGTCGGCGTACTACATTCAACTATGGCCGGCTTAATAATCGCCCCATTCTTTCGTCAGTTGAAGGCGAAGCATTGTTAGCTGGCAACTGTGTTCGTAGTAATTCAACCTATATCTATGATGCTAATGGCAATCGTAATTTAGTCACTGATACTGTGACTGGGCTGGTCACCGATTACGACTATTCATTATCGGCTAATGATCTCTCCAAAGTGGGTTTGTTGGATAGAGTGACTTACAGAAATGTAGATGAGGGGGCGGATCGAGAGATTTCCTATACCTGGACAAACAACGCTTTGGCATCAACCGGCCAAGCGTTTCGACAAATAGAGTCCATTACAAAACCGGGTATTTCTAAAGAAGTCTCCTATGAGCACGGAAGAGTCAGCACTTATACGGAAACTGACACCACGATTGATCCCCCCGGATATACGCGATCACATTCAAAAGAAAGAGCCTGGACATATAATTACAGATACTTCGGAAGTGACGCAGATGGCTTGCATCGTATTGAGACTTTAGAAACGGTCAATCCTCGCGGTGCTACAACAACATATACCTTCGATAGTATTGGCAACCTGGTAACCATCGAAAATGACTCAGGCCACACCGCAACTTTCAGTGGCCATAACGCCCGAGGGTTACCCCGCAGCCTTACTACGGTGAATAATGAAACAAGCACTTTAGCCTACACAGCAAAAGGTGAACTAGAAAGTATTACCACTAATAACTTAAGCACAATCATCGCCTATGATGAACGAGGCAAGATTAAAAGATTCGAGCTACCCGATGGAAGTTACCTTGAATATAACTACGATGATGGGGGACGGCTAAATACCGTTAACAACCATCTTGGGGAGTCGTTAACAATAGACCGACAAAGAACCAGTGGTGTTGGCGAAGATATGATCGTCAAGACATTCACAGCCAGCGGCGTCAAACGCCGACACACAGAAACCCGGTTTGATGCCTTAGGTCGCTTTTGGAAAATGTATGACCTTGGGGGCGTTTCTTCCGCGAAGGTCATGCAAGAAGTTGAGTATGATTCTAACAACAACCCATCAGGCATCGTCGATGGTAATAACGGTCGACTATCAACCGTGTTTGATGCACTAGGCAGGCTCGATACCGTTGATGACCTCCGAGACTCACCAACGACAACGGCCTCTTATCAATATAATGCCCAAGGTTTGCCTACCTCGGTCACTGACCAGGAAGGCCTGGAAACCACCTATCACTACGATGGTTTCGGGCTGCTTCTCACCATGGACAGCCCTAATACTGGTGCCACACAATATTTTTATGATGATGCGGGCAACATCACCGCGAAAACGGATGCAAACCTTATAACAACAGATTATGCATATGACCACCTCAACAGGTTGGAAGGTATTACCTATCCCACCCAAGCGGGCGTCACTCTCACCTATGACCAAACATTCACAAGCGGTCGTACCAATCACGGCATTAGTCGATTAACCACAATCAGTAAATCAAATGGTGACAAAATCGAGTGGATATATTCGAGACGGGGCAATGTGCTTTCCGATATTCGAACCATTGCAGGCCAACGCTATGAAACTCAATATGAATATAACGATGGCAATAATGGAAATTCCATCACCGCAATTCATTATCCTAGCGGAAGAATTATTGACTATATCCGCACTGATGGACAGGTAACTCGCGTAAAAATTAGAGGTGAAGGGACGAGTATCGCCTCAAACATCCAATACCAGCCCTTCGGGCCAATGTCGACCTTTCAATATGGCAACGGTTATATGTTAGATCATAATTTTGACGCGCTGACTCGTCTCGATACCTTAAACTCCAGCCCTTATATAAACTTGGATTATCAATATGACAACAACAGTAATATAGATTTTATTCAGGATTATTATTCAAATACCCGAACACAAGATTTTTTTTACGACCCCAAAGAACGACTGGAAAATGCAGCTGGAGATTACGGAAATTATAGCTATATGTATGACGGTGTAGGCAATAGAACTGATAGAACCAAATTATTGGAGTTAGATGATCTTGAATCTTTTACCGAATTTTATCGTTACCCAACAGATTCGGGGGGACTAATCAATCAACGCTTGATTGGTATCACAGCGATAGGCTCTGGTGCTGACAGTCATGCCTATAGCTACTACCCAGACGGCAGTATAGCGAGGGATAACAACCGCACCTATACCTATGATGACAGTAGAAGGATAGTTGGCATCTCCGAAGGCGGCAGTCGAATAGCTACTTATAGTTACAACTCCATGGGTCAACGTGACAGAAAAGTTTCCGACGGTAATAGCTATCACTATATCTATGGGCCCAGTGGCGAGCTGATCTACGAGATAAACCTCAATAATGATAAGAGCCGAGACTATGTTTATCACGAAGGTCGCCTCATAGCCTTTAATGAAGGCGGAGTTTCGGAAGGCGGGGTCTGGTTAGGTCAGTACGGAAACGGTCAAGCGACAACTTCAGTGTCTCTAACAGGTGACACGTTGACCATTAATCAAGCGGATGTCGCTGGAAATAATGCGTATTACGCCTATGCGCCTCATATCAGTAATGGCAGTATCAGCGCAAGGGTATCGGCTTTTCCATACAGTTTACGCGGAACCGCCGTAGGTCTTGAAATCAGAGAAAGCTCCGCACCCTATGCAGACTATGTTCGTATCGAGCGTTTCTCAAAACGTCGTTATTATTATTTACGTTTCTTCGGTCGCAAGATTCTTCGGTCACCAGTGAGATCCATCCGGGTGTCGTATAACAATGGCAGTGGAATACAAACTATCAGCTATGCGGTTGGTAGTTACCAATACCTAAAAATTGAAGAAGTCAGTGGAAATGTTATTGCCTATGCCTCAACGGATGGTAATAACTGGGCAGCACTTGGAAACCCAATAGCGTTAAATATTTCTTCTAGTGCAGCCATTGGTTTTCGAACCCAGGGCTTGATCAGCAACACCTCGGTTAGTTATCAAAATATCGAACAAATCAGTGGAGTGTCATCAGCGTCTACATCCTATTATGTTCACACGGATCATCTTGGCACACCGCAAGTGATTACCGATGCCGCGGGGGATATCGTTTGGAATGCGATATATAAACCGTTTGGTGGGATCGCACGTTTAACGACAGCGTCAATTGAAAATAATATTCGCTTCCCGGGACAGTACTATGATGGGGAGACTGGGTTACACTATAACTACTTTCGGTATTATGATCCGGAGACTGGGCGGTATATCACCAGTGATCCGATTGGGTTGCGTGGTGGATTGAATACATATGGGTATGTTGGGGGGAATCCGAATAAATGGGCTGATCCTAAAGGACTAAATCCTGGTGTTGGGGTAGGCGTAGGTGTTATTGCTTTCTGCTCAAGATTTCCTGCAGCCTGTGTTGCTGGTGCAACTGCTCTATGCCGAATTATGGGGGGATGTGATATTCCTGACGGCGTCAGGAATGAGAATGCCAATGAAGATTCAGAAGAAGGTGAGCAATGTCCAACTGAAGGAGGCAATAGCAATCCTTATGATGGGCCAGTAGATATACCTGTTATTGTGGTCGATGGAAATGGTAATGCCATTCCTGTTGGAGAGGGTGAATCAATTAGTAGTTCTCCAGATGGAACATGGCAACAAGTTCGTGATCCTGCTGGAAATCCAACTGGCACAAGGGTTGATGGGGGGCATCCAAATACACATGATGATCCTCGTGCACAAGACCCACACGCCCACGTACCAGGTATTACAAATTCAGATGGAACACCATGGTTGCCGTTACAATGAACAATAAATACGATTGGGGTGAATCAGTTCGAGTAATTCCGTCAGCAGACAGTAAGTTTCTTCCCGGAAACTGTGGATCTATCTGTGGGATGCGTAAAGCCGATAGGCCAGATATAGCAGATAAATTCTCTGTAGAGATTGGAGAAATTATATATATCGTTGAATTCTCCAATGGAAAGTCTCTCGAAGTCCCAGAGTCATCTTTATCAGAAATGTGAGCTTTAAGGTAGGAGGTTGAATACAGCTTCCTCAAATTATATTCCAGGTGGCAACTCTTGGAAGAATCGGAATCAATAGCGGAATCAATAGGGTCAGACTCGATTGATTTTAAATTTGTGTTATTATCACCCCAACTACCTATCAGAGCAGATTTTAATCATGGCACGATTACCCCGTTTTGTGATCCCCGGGCAACCTCAACACGTTATTCAGCGTGGCAACAACCGCGAAGTCATCTTTGTCAGCGATGACGATTACCGATTTTATTTAAAGAGTCTTGAGGATGCATGTAAGCAGCATCGGTGTGATGTGCATGCTTATGTTTTAATGACCAACCACGTTCATTTGCTCATGACGCCCAATACAGAAGACGGTATTAGCAAAGTTATGCAAAGTCTGGGGCGGCGGTATGTTCAGTACTTTAATTACACGTATGACCGGACAGGCACGTTATGGGAAGGTCGTTACAAGGCCACACTGATTGATTCTGAGCAGTATCTGTTAACCTGTAGCCGGTATATTGAACTGAACCCCATACGTGCCCAAATGGTTAATCACCCGTCGGAATACCCGTGGTCAAGCTATCGATGCAATGCCCTAGGTAAAGTAAATGAATTGGTGGCCCCGCATCTGCTTTACAAGAGATTAGGCAAGTCATCTGATGAAAGAAGAAAGGCCTATCGGCAGCTGTTTCGGACACGTATTACGGAGATAACCTTGGAAGAAATCAGGGAAGCCACGAATAAAGCCTGGGTGATGGGAAATGATAGATTCAAGACAAAAATTGAAAAATTAACTTCTCGGCAGGCAACACCGAAAACGCGGGGCGGAGATCGAAAATCTGATTCCTATCAGGAATCGCATATCAATCGTGTCTGACCCGACGTCTGCCGACGGGCAATCAGAATGAAATGGGGCAGTTAGTGGATCATTTCAACACCTTCATGGACAAGCTGCAGAGCATCATTCTGGAATTGGCGGAATACAGTGCCCAGGTAGGCACGGCGGCAGAAGAGATGGCGACTATCGCCGCACACAGCCGCGAAGATATGGAACAGCAACGCATTGAAACGAATCAAGTGGCCACGGCCAGCAACGAGATGGCCACCACCGTGTTCGAGGTGGCGCGCAATGCAGGGCAAGCCGCCGAGGCCGCCAACAACGCCGCAAGCAACGGCAATATCGTCGTCGATGAAACCATTTCTATCATCAACCACCTGGCCACCGATGTGGAACAAGGTGCCAGCGCGGTCAATCAACTGCGTGAGGACAGTCAAAATGTGGGCTCCGTATTGGATGTGATTCGCGGCATCGCGGAGCAGACCAACCTGCTGGCTCTCAACGCCGCCATCGAAGCAGCACGGGCCGGCGAACAGGGACGTGGCTTTGCGGTGGTGGCCGACGAGGTACGCACTCTGGCCAGCCGCACCCAGGAATCTACTCAAGAAATTCAGGTCATGATTGAGAGTTTGCACAGTCCAGCGCGAAGCAAGCAGTGGAGATCATGAGCCACAGCAAAACCACCTCGGAGCAAGGCGTCGCCAAGACGGCCAATGCCGGAGAGGCCTTAAGAAGCATTACCGAAGCAGTCACGATGATCAGTGAGATGAACGTCCAGATTGCCAGTGCTGCCGAGGAACAGAGCGCGGTCGCCGCAGATATGGATAAAAACATCGTCAATATCAGTCAGGCCACCGAAGAAAATGCCGAAAGCAGTACCCAGCTCGCGAGTGCTGGCGCTTCATTGAACCAGCTCGCCATACAAATGCAACAATTGGTGGGACAGTTCAAGGTTTAAACATGTCCCCAGGCGCCACTAACCGGCAAGTGACATGGTCTAATTGATTGATACACCCCAGTTAAGGATAATTCACTTAAC
>CAYNYJ010000095.1:0-9892 GCA_964401355.1 uncultured Ectothiorhodospiraceae bacterium
GATCTGGCGTGGGCCGATGGTCACCCAGGCGCTGGAACAGTTGCTCAATGACACCAACTGGACCGACGTGGATTATTTGATCATTGATTTGCCGCCGGGCACTGGCGACATTCAACTCACCCTGGCGCAAAAAGTGCCGGTGAGTGGCGCATTGATCGTCACCACGCCGCAGGACATCGCCCTGTTGGATGCGCGCAAGGCGCTGAAGATGTTTGAAAAGGTGGACGTGGCAGTGCTGGGTATCGTTGAAAATATGAGCATTCATATTTGTTCCGAGTGCGGCCATGAAGAGCACATTTTCGGCCAGGGCGGCGGTCAGAGCATGTCTGAACAGTACGACGTGGATCTCATTGGTGCCTTGCCGCTGGACAAGCAGATTCGCGAAGAAGTGGATGCCGGTAATCCCACTGTGGCGGCCGATCCTGATGGCCGCATCACGCAGATTTACCGGGAGATCGCGCGCCGCACTGCGGCCAAGCTTTCTTTGCGGGCGCGGGAGTTCAGTGCCAAGTTCCCGAATATCGTGATTCAAAATAATTAAGCGGGTAGTCGAATAATTCCGTAGGGTGTACCGGTGGGCATAAAAGACACTGCCCACCAGCATGGGTTAGGTTGTCGTAATTGGTGGGCGATGCCTTTATGCCCTTGTGGGTATACCCTACAAAAACTTACCGTTATACCGGCGCAAGCCGGTATCCAGAACGCGCCAATAGCACTGGGCTCCGGCCTTCGCCGGAGTGACGAGATAATAAAATAACCATCCCCTCTCCCCTTGGGGGAGAGGGTCAGGGTCGACTGCATGGATGCAGGAGATAGAGAAACGCATGGAGCAGTTTCCGAGAGGGGAAAAAGCAGTGGGTATTAAGGCAGACAAATGGATTCGCCGCATGGCGGAACGCCACGGCATGATCGAGCCCTTTGAGCCGGGGCAAATGCGCGAGGCGGATGGTCATCGTATCATCTCTTACGGAACATCCAGTTACGGTTATGACGTGCGCTGTGCCGACGAGTTTAAAGTCTTCACTAATATTAACTCTGCTATCGTCGATCCAAAGAATTTTGCGGAAGATGGTTTTGTGGATATAAAGTCTGATGTTTGCATCATTCCCCCCAACTCTTTTGCCTTGGCGCGCACCGTAGAATTTTTCCGTATTCCGCGTGATACGCTGGCCATATGTTTGGGTAAATCTACTTATGCCCGCTGTGGCATTATCGTCAATGTCACCCCGCTGGAACCGGAGTGGGAAGGCCACGTAACGCTGGAGTTTTCCAATACCACAACCTTGCCCGCTAAAATCTACGCCAACGAAGGTGTGGCGCAGATGTTGTTTTTCACCGGCGACGAAGTGTGTGAGACCTCGTACAAAGATCGCGGTGGAAAATATCAGGGGCAGACAGGTGTTACTCTGCCGAAGGCCTGATAAAGCAGTATTTTTACTATTTGATTTCACTGCTGTCCCGTTAAAAAATACTTGTCATGCTGTAATGAGTTGTTTTGTGCGGTCTGTAATGTGATATGAGAAATTGAGACATGAATTTTAAACAGCCTCTTCCGTCAGAGCCTGCCCCGCGTAGCGTTTTGGGTATTCCGGCGAATGCCGGAATCCAGTGGTCGCCTAAGAGCGCCTACTTTTGGTGGTGGTTCAACGACTTTCTGGATGCTGGCCTGCGCCAGCATGACGGTTATAAAGTTAACGGGACAGCAGTGATTTGATTTGGATACAAAAAACGGCAGCCAATCCAATGGGCTGCCGTTTTTAATGAAAGGCGGAAAAGTAAAGTTATGCGGCTTTACGTTGACGCATCGCCATACCCAGCAAACCTATGCCCATCAGTAAAAGCGTTGCGGGCTCCGGAACCTGGGTGACCTGGGTGGTAATTTCACGAAAAATCTTTTGCTCAACTGCTGAGGCAAAGGTGTTAAACGTGGCGTTAAAAACAAAGCCGTCGGCGGTTGCTACATAGTCACCGTAGTACATGGCAAGGTCGGTAAAGTCATCGATGATAGCCAGCCCATTGATGGTGATTCCTACTGCTGCAGCCTGGTCACGCTCGGTTTCAACTAAACCGTAGCAGAGACTGGTATTTATCTTGGACGGAGAACATTCAGTGCTGACAGTGCTGGGCACTCCCGCGAAGTTCACGTTTTGTTTTCCGTCACCGGAAACATCCATCACCAGCCTGCTACCTTCAAAGTTGTTGCCCAATATACCGGCTATGCCAAGATCCATACCCCGCGCAATATTTGTCCAGCCGTCAGTTGGGTCTGTTAAAGCCGCCAGGGCGGTTGCGAAGTCTGCGGCGTCCGCTGCGGAGACGAGTTGAGTCCAGTTAATTTGCGGGGAGGCCAATGTGTCAAAGAAATAGACGCCAACGGCAATGCCGCCAGTTCCTGCATCTCCCAGTGTTTGAATGGCGTTTTGTACATCAACGTTATTAAAGGCGGCTGCATAGCCATTGATCTGTAAAGCAAATTCCGTAGAACTCACACTGCCTGATGTGTCGATAACAAGCGCAAGCTCGAGATCAACCGGTATGGCTTGTGCGTTGCCAGCCATAAAGGCGGGCACGATCAGCGCTAATGCTGCGATAGTGAATTTTCTTAATGACTTTTTCATCTTTAGCTCTCCCTGACGACAAAATTTGGACATAGATCGATTGGGTTTCGGTGGCATCAAATACATTCGATTTAAGTATTTGTGGGGAGGCATATTTTATGCCGATGAGAAATAATTTTGTGTAGTCATGCGGTTACGATATTTTCTTGGCCGCTGCATTTCGGAGGTGTAAAAAAAGTCGACGTAAATTGGAGGGGGCTATTGGAACAAAACCAGGATTAAGGGTGTATGCCGAGGGGTAATCACTTTAAAAACAAGAAGATTAGCGAATAATTCATGAAAAAAATACTGTAAGGTTTTTCGACGTGGACATCAAAGATGCATCGATGTTCTCCGGCTAAAAATTTGGATGTGTTGAGTGGCGTTGATGTGCAGGGTTTGTTACGTCAGAAATGGTTTCGGTTTTTTGGATTGTCCGCTAGCAGGGAATATTTTTGTGAGGGCAGAATAGTACTTAACCTTGCCTCCGTGGTCGGCCTGGCAGTTCTGCTCGTCAGCCTCAGCGCCACAGCAGCAACGGATCACGTCTGTAGCGACTGCCACGCTTCCGCTACTCCCAGCGCCAGCGATCTCATAAGGCCTCTTTCCGGCCTCTGCGTGGATTGTCACCGCAACCGCATCATCGCCGGGGAACACATAATAGACGTCCCGGTGATTGCATCCAGCAACACGTTACCCCTGCACAGCGTAATGACCTGCGCCCCCTGCCATGATCCGCATCAACCTTTCGCAGCATTGCGCTGGGTGGATCCGGAGTTGTGTCGGCATTGTCATGTGAAGTGAGGCCGAAGTATTTTTAACAAGCACCCCTGTTAATTAATTGGCAGCCCAACCTGTGAACTAAAAACAGGACATCCTGATAATTGACCGAAATGCGAGAGAGGGTGCGCGCATGCAGACCAATAGCTTTAAGGGCATAGAGGGGGTATTCCAGATGCTAGCTGAGTGACATATGCTCCCTATCCATGGCTAAAGATAAACAGGAAATAGTAAAAATATGCGGGATATTTCCGAACCTTGTAGGCACTAACGAGACTATCACCAGCCCTCATGATATTAATTATAATTGTGTTTCTTGGGCGTCAAAAGACAAACTCCGTTATTGGGAGTCATTTGGAATAATAGTACCGGCACCGTCCCCCCATACTATTGGCCCCATGGCATATCGCAGGATTCTTCCTTAGCTCAAACCTATATCGAGCTTTTTGGAACACAGGGCTACCAAGTTACCGGCAATCCTGATCTCGAAAATGGTTTTGAGAAATTCGCACTTTACGTGCTCGATGGAAAATTCACTCATGTAGCACGTCAGTTACCTAATGGGCGCTGGACAAGCAAGCTCGGCATTCTCAAGGATATTATGCACGACCTTTCTGACTTGGAGGCAAACCACCATAAGCATACTTATGGAAAGGCTTCTATATTTTTGAAAAGAGAACTTGAGCATATCATGCCTCGGTTGAGCAGAAAATCCACTTAACGGGGTGTGCAAATTTGCGGGGCCATCTCTGAACATGGAAGGAAGCGGAGTAAAAAAGAGGATGCAAGTCGGGTTGTTAGTGTTCCGGTATTTCTGGCCCAGAGAGCGTGGGCCAGAACGATGAAGATGGAGTCAATCCGCTGTTTTTAGGCGTCCCACGATTTTACTGCCCAGCCAATGCCACCAATCTGTGCCTCGGCATGATGCCGGGTGACGAGGTGCTCAATTTCATTCACTCTTTGTTGAGGAATATCCACCATCAGGATGGTCTCGCCGTGGCTCAGCGGATTTTGCAGATCGGCCAAGTGCGTGTGCGGTATGTTGGACGCAAACTGGTTACCCAGTAAAAAAGTGGCCAGCATTACGCCGCTGGCCAGCAGCGCCCACACGATTGATGCTGATGCCAATGCAAACACCAGGCCGAGCAAGGCAACACCAAACAGCACCAGGTCGGCGCTCCAGAACAGACGTTCCAGGAGCCAGATGCGATCGTGTTGTTGTGCCACAGTGGCGACAGGGAAGCCTGTGAGATCACCTCCGCCCACCACGTGCAATTGCTCGCGTGGCACATCGACCTGTTCCAGTTCCTCGATAATGGCCTGGGTATGGGGGAGATCTGGGATTACAAAATAGATTCTGTGTAACAGGTTTGGAAACATCATCCACCTCCTGTCTTTGTTAGGGGTACTCAACAGTATAGTTCCAAAAAAAGGCTTTTTGGAAACCGCAGGTTTAAAAGCGGCGCTCACTGTGTTTGGGACGGCAACGTGTAGCTGAAACCTCTTACCTTGGTGAGTACTGCGGTCACTGGGCTGTCATTACCCTTGCGTTGCTCGATGCGTACAGGCAGATATTGCAGCTCTTCGGCGCACCACAGCGTGGTTTGGCGACGGCCTTTGGTGTAGCGCAGACGTGTCGTGGTGAAGATGCCCAGGGGGGTGCGAATGCGTTCGGTGCCGAGGATTTCGATATTGTAATATTTCAGTTTGCCGCCGTCGGCGACGGGATAGCGTAACGAAGTATCGGTCGTCGGTAAGTCCTGCATGATGCGTAGTTGATAGAGCAGTTTGTCGGAAGTGCCGTGTTCCAGTGGCATGCGCCAGGGGTCACCGTTGACGGTGTTGGTGACTTGGTTTTTCGTCCAGTCAAAATCCAGTGTGACGTTGCGTTTATTTTTGCCGCCGCTGTTAAAGAAGGTGTATTGCTGGGGCCGGGGCTTGCCCTGAAAAAATTGCCAATGGCTGCGTTCGACCACCTGCCCGTTGGTGAACAGTTTGGCGATGCCGCTGGGGCGAGTAATGGATTCAAACAGGTACAGGCCATTTTCATGGCTGAGTACGCGCCGGGTCTCGCCGACGGTGATGCCAGCTTTTTTAACGGTGTACACAGCGGTGAATTGTTCGGGAAGCGCGGCATTGGTAGTGTTGCCGGACGACAGAAAAAACATTGCCAGCAGAAGTGCCCAGTGGCGCTGTCGTTCGACGATGACGGGGCAAAGGCCAGTGTGTTGAAACGGGCGGAACATGTGCTGATTATTCATTGCCTGCGACGGAATTGCCAATGGTGGTTTTTGGGGGTGGTTTTTTGGTGCAGGCGTGGGCAGGGCGAGAGCCAGTAACGCCCTTTAATGGTCGGAGTTCAGAGTTGCTTTTTCGGTAACGCGCGGCTGAGAATTCCCGAAAAGACCGTGCAGCTCAACAGAAACAGGTGCAGATTGATGGCGGCGGTGAGGGCGTCGGCGGCGCTGATGCCAAACGGGATGAGTCCTGCAACGACGCCTGCTTCAAAGGTGCCTGCGCCAGCGATGCCGTGGATGGGTAAGACGCTGGTGAGGTCTCCGGCGGTGGCCCCCAGCCAGGCGGCGGCAAATTCCGTATCGCTGAACAGCATCAGCACCCAGGCGAATACTGTCAGCTTCAATATCCAGTTGAGCACTGTCCACATCCAGGAACGCCAGAATTTGGCATGATCCTGGGGCAGGCTTTCCAGAATCATGCGCAGGAGCGTCCATACCTTGCCCTGATGATGGTCGATGGCCTTCAGCCAGGGGCGATAAAGCCGGAAGGCCAGCCAGGGCAGGGATAACCAGAGTACGGTGCTGACAGCGACCGCCCACAGTGGCAGGAAATCCTTGCCGGCCACCAGCAGGGCGAGTACCAGCAGAGTGTGCAGGTCCAGCAGCCGGAACCAGAGCAGGGCGGGGATGGAGCGTACTGCGGGGATGGAAAAATAACGTGACATAAGTACTGGAAAGCTGAGTTCGCCAGTGCGCATGGGGAGCAGGTTGTTGAGCATGTTGTGCTGTAACGAGAGGCGCAGGCAGAGGGTGAAGCGATGTTTCATTTCGGCGCGGAAAAAATCATAAATGCGCAGTGTGCGCAGGCCGTAGGTGACAAAAATCAGGCTCACGGCCGTTATCAGAGGCAGGGTGTCGAGATCTTTCCAGGGGGCGAGCAGTTTTACCCAGCCGATAAAATATTCAACGAAGACCACGAATGCCAGTAGGATTAGTGTACCGAATATGTATTTCAGCAGGCCTTTTTTATGAGTGGCAGAGGGTTGCGGCGGTGTTTGTGTGTTCAAGCTGACCTCGGTATTATTGCAGGGTACAGGCCCCGGTCTGGTTGGCTGTTATTCTAATCTTCTCTTTCCATAATCTCCAGGATTTAGCGATACTGGGCTTGTCAGTGACATGGCGCAGGCCATGGTGAAGTTTAGATGATGAGATGCCGGCTCAAACGGCATCACTTTTTTTAAAACGCATAACATAAAATATATGACTATTGTGACTCCTAATTCTGTCGTTGACCCTCGGGCATTCAGTACTAAAACGCTGCAATTATTCTTGCTGCTCGCGGTGGCGGTGAGTTTTTACCTGAATATTTACGCGATTCCGTTATTTGACCTCGATGAAGGCGCCTTCAGCGAGGCCACCCGCGAGATGTTTGTGCGCGGCGATTTCATCTCCACCTTCCTTGATGGCCAGCCGCGCTACGATAAACCGATTTTGATTTACTGGTTGCAGGCGGTCAGCGTCTGGTTGTTTGGTATTAATGAATTTGCTTTCCGACTGCCCTCGGCGGTGGCGGCGACGCTGTGGGTGCTGGCAGTGTTTGCCTTTGTGCGTCGGGTGCGGGATGAACGCAGTGCTCTGTTGGCGGCAATCATCACTGCCACCGCGTTTGAGGTGTCGATAATGGCCAAGGCGGCCACCGCGGACGCGCTGTTGAACCTGTTTATTGCCAGCGCCTTGTTTTGCGTTTACCTGTATTGGAAAGAACGTGAACGGCGCTGGCTGTTATTGATATTTACGTTCATTGGTTTGGGTTTTTTGACCAAGGGGCCGGTCGCAGTGTTGGTGCCATTGGCGGTGAGTTTTTTATTTTTTACGGTTAAAAAAGAATTGAGTGTTTGGTTGAAAATGGTTTTCAACCCGTTGGGAATTGTGATTTTTGTGGCAATTGCCATGCCCTGGTACGTGGCGCAATACCTCAAAGAAGGTGATGCCTTTATTCAAGGCTTTTTCTTTAAACACAATATTGATCGCTTTGGTGGCGCCATGGAGCAACACGGCGGCGGTATTTTTTATTACCTGCCGGTGCTGCTGGTGGCGGTGTTGCCGTTTACCACGGTTTTCATTAAAGCCTTGCTGAACGTTAAACAGCTGCTACGTGATGAACTGAGTCTGTTTGCGCTGATCTGGCTGGTGTTTGTGGTGGGCTTCTTTTCCCTGTCCGGCACCAAACTACCGCACTACGTGCTGTACGGTTTGACGGGCATGTTTGTGGTTATTGCGTTGTGGGCGGACAAGGTGGAATCAAAGCTCTGGCTATTCATGCCACAGCTGGTGCTGTTCGTGATTTTATTGCTGTTGCCGGAAATTATCGATGGCGTGCTGCCCGGGGTGAAGGATCTTTACCTGCGTGAAATGCTCGCCGAATATGAGTCCCATTTCTCATTAGTCTACCGGTTGTTTTTTGTGGCCGCGATTATGTTCAGCATTTGGTGTATGGGTGAACGCCAGTTTTTGGCCTCGGACAAGCTGGTGATGAGCGGTGTGCTCACGGCCTTTTCACTGTCCGCATTTTTGTTGCCGGTACTGGCGGGCCTGCACCAGGGGCCGATAAAAGAAGCCGCGCTGTTGGCAAAAAGCTATCCCGAAAATATCACGGTAGTGCGTTGGCATTTGAATACCCCGAGCTTCAGTGTTTATCGTCAGCGCGTGACCGAGACGCGTCGGCCGCAACGGGGCGAAATTGTATTAACCAAATCGAAATATTTATCGCAAATCGAGCCTTACGAAATACTTTATCACAAAGGCGGGGTGGTGTTGGCGCGTTTGATTGAAGCTGATTAGGGTTTTGTAGGGTGTACCCACAGGGCATAAAGGCAATGCCCACCGAAAGGCTAGTGTGTGGATTCTCAGCCTTGATAGTACAGAGGATGTTTTATTTTTTTAGCTAAGGGCTGCGAGTTACTTTTCTTTGCACGGCCAAAGAAAAGTAACCAAAAGAAAAGCCGCTCTACGATTTTGTCACTACGTGACTACCCCGCGCTTCTCGCCTTCATTGGCGCAAAAATAAACTCGCTTCGCTCAAACAAATTTTTGCTCAATCCAATGCAGGCTGCGATGCTCGGCAACATCGAAGGGACAAAGGTCAAAACCCCAGATTCAAGAATCTACGACGCAGTTCAGTCCCGTCATCCTTCGTTGAGTACCGCAGGGATTTTGCGGAAAAGCGAGCGGTGTCTGAGGGAGCGTAGCGACCGAGTTTAGCTCGTGCGCAAAATTCTGAGGAGCGCAAGGTACCGCGCAACGCGCGGCGAGGGATCGGGTGGCTTTTTCCTTGGTTCTGTTTCTTTTGGCCACTCAAAAGAAATGAATACGCAGCTTCCGCCAGGAAAACAATAAAACAACTGAACGATTAGCTGTGGAACTCCCGTTAATATTTCGCTGGGGTTCGCAGCCGCGTACCTCAACTTACCGGCTCAATATTTAGAGAAAAGCTTTTATCACAGAGTGATGCAGAATAAAGTTTAACTGGGTGGTTTCGTTCTTTAACCCAGCCTATTACTTTTTCTCTATTCTTTTTTGATATCTGCGCACCTAGTATTATTCCAGTTAATGCTTGTGGTGGGACTTTGTACACCCCGGGGCCTTCTAAGTATTGAATTAATCGCCATTCATTTTCATAGCGCCATTGTTCAGATTTTGTTAGCAATGCAGCCTCCAGCATTTCATTGTTACTCTGACGATATGGATTAATTCTTGGCCGAATAGGTGGATATTTTACCTCTTGAGACTGCGCATAAAATTCAAACTGCCAATTGAATTTTATGCATATTCCCTGGTGGGAATCAGCGTAGTGTGACCACATCAAAATATCATCTGGTTTTGAAGAAAGGCATAATACTCCAGTTTTTTCAGTTATTTTATTCGTGTGCTCACGCTGTATGCGCTTCATGGATTTAGGGTTTTTCGGGTTTCTGTCAGGGTCTTTGAGCATTGTTTTTGCTTCTTGTCGACGCTGGTTTCGATTGAGATCCGGTTTAAATTTCTTTAAAAGTTTTTCGTAGTATGAGGTTATTTCCTTATCGGTAGCTTCGAATGTAAAGACTGGCCGGCAATCGAATGGATCATTGAAAGAAGATGGTTTGGGAAAATATAACTCGTCATGGCAGATTATACGTTCAACATACCCGCAGGATTTTGCACTCAGGCTTCTGTATTTATATAAGTATGTCACTGCTGTCCCGTTAACGAGTAAGTAAAGAGGCCTGATTCACCCATGAT
>CAYNYJ010000096.1:0-9683 GCA_964401355.1 uncultured Ectothiorhodospiraceae bacterium
CTAAGTGCTAAGTGCTAAGTGCTAAGTGCTAAGTGCTAAGTGCTAAGTGCTAAGAATGCGGCGGGTTCCTATCTTTTGCTTAGTCCTCAGCACTCAGCACTAAAATTTACTAATTAGCCTCCACCTTTGGATTAACCGATGAATATCAACAAAACCTCCTTAATCATAACCATCGACGGCCCCACTGCCTCGGGCAAGGGCACCATTACGCGCCTTATCGCGCAACGGCTCGGCTGGCATATTCTGGACAGCGGTGCGTTGTATCGTTTGGTGGCATTGGCGGCACAGAAACATCAAATTGCGCTGGACGATGTGGAGTCCCTGCGCCCCTTGGCGGCGCACCTGGATGTGGAGTTCGTGGCCGGGGAGGGGGATCAGGAGATGGTGGTGCTGCTGGAAGGTGAAGATGTCACCCAGGAATTGCGCAGGGAAACCACGGGTAATGGGGCCTCCAAGGTTGCCGCGTTGCCTGTGGTGCGCGAGGCTTTGCTGGATCGTCAGCGGGCCTTTGCGCAGTCGCCGGGGCTGGTGGCCGACGGTCGCGACATGGGCACCGTCGTGTTTCCCTCTGCGGTGCTCAAGATTTTTCTAACGGCGAGCGCTGAAGAGCGAGCGCGAAGACGCTATAACCAGTTGAAAGACAAGGGTTTAGGTGTTACGATGCGCAGCCTTTTGGACGAGATAGCCGAGCGCGATGAGCGTGATCGGAATCGCTCGGCATCACCTTTGGTGCCGGCCGAGGATGCTGTAGAACTGGATACCTCGGCGCTGAGTATCGATGAAGTGGTCGACCATCTCTGGCAGCTGTGTCAGGTGCGTCTAAACTAACAGGTTCTTTGCAAAGAATGTGTCAGCCATTCCAAAAGGCTGCTGACGTTCTATAGTTAACGTTGGTGAAAGATAAATTGTTTGGTTGTACTTTTTAGTCGTACTTTTTAGTCGTACTACAGGTGTTGTCCGCAGTGGTTCATCATGGTGATGAGTGGGCAGCTTAATTCATTAACAATCCGTCGACTGGGTCGTGTCGTGCTTGCTGTTGTTATAACGGTAAAAACGGCCGCGATAAGTGGACACTTGATAAGGCGTTGCTGGACTTTTTGCCAAAAAGAGTCTGGACGTAGCATCACAAATCGTGGTGATTTGTGAGAAACGAACCCACAGCGTTAAGGAATGAGAAAATGAGCGAAAGCTTTGCAGAAATGTTTGAAGAGAGCCTGGCCCAGGTTGAAATGCGTCAGGGTGCTTTACTGAATGGTGTTGTTGTCGATATTACCTCGGAAGTGGTGGTCGTCAACGCTGGACTGAAGTCCGAAGGTGCCATCACCATCGATGAATTCCGCAACGAAAAGGGTGAAATCACCATTAGCGTTGGCGACGAAGTCGAGGTGGTACTGGAATATGTGGAAGACGGTTTCGGTGAAACCAAACTGTCCCGCGAAAAAGCGATCCGTGCGCATTCCTGGCGCAAACTGGAAACCGCATTCAATGATGGCGAAACTGTCATCGGTATTATCAATGGTAAGGTCAAAGGCGGCTTTACGGTTGAACTCGAAACCATCCGTGCTTTCTTGCCGGGTTCCCTGGTGGATGTGCGTCCTGTGCGTGACACCACTTACCTGGAAGGCAAAGAGCTGGAATTCAAGGTCATCAAACTGGACCAGAAGCGCAACAACGTGGTGGTTTCGCGTCGTGCCGTGGTGGAAGCTGAGTCCTCCGAAGAGCGCGATGCACTGATCGAAAGCCTGGCCGAAGGTCAGACCCTCAAGGGTATTGTGAAGAATTTGACCGACTACGGTGCGTTTATCGACCTGGGCGGCATCGATGGTCTGTTGCACATCACTGACATGTCCTGGAAGCGCATCAAACATCCGAGTGAGATCGTCGAAGTGGGTGCGGAGATCGACGTCAAAGTGCTTAAGTTTGACCGTGAGCGCACTCGTGTTTCGCTGGGCCTCAAGCAAATGGGCGAAGATCCCTGGGAAGATATTGCGCGTCGTTACCCAGTGGGTTCACGTCTGTTCGGTAAGGTCACTAATCTCACCGACTACGGTTGTTTCGTGGAAATCGAAGAAGGCGTGGAAGGCTTGGTGCATGTGTCCGAAATGGATTGGACCAACAAGAACATCGCGCCCAACAAACTGGTTGATGCCGGTGCTGAAGTCGAAGTGGTGGTACTGGAAATCGACCCCGAACGTCGCCGTATTTCACTGGGCATGAAACAGTGTAAAGCGAATCCGTGGGACGAGTTTGCGGCCACTCACAACAAGGGTGACAAGATCATCGGCACCATCAAGTCGATCACCGATTTTGGCGTGTTCATTGGTCTGGATGGCAACATTGATGGTCTGGTGCACATGTCCGACATTTCCTGGAACGAGCCGGATGAAGATGCGATCCGTGCCTACAAGAAGGGCGACGAGCTGGAGACGGTGATTCTGGCCATTGACCCCGAGCGTGAGCGTATTTCCCTGGGCGTCAAGCAGATGGAGCAGGATCCCTTCTCCAATTACCTGGCAGCACATCCCAAGGGCACCAACGTGAACGGTACGATCACTGAAGTGGACGCCAAGGGTGCCACGGTCGATCTGGGTGACGGCATCGAAGGCTACATTCGTGCTTCCGAAATTGCTCGTGACCGGGTCGAAGACGCGCGCACCATGCTCAAGGCGGGTGATGAAGTCGAAACCCGTTTCATTGGTGTTGACCGTAAAAACCGTAACCTGAATCTGTCGATTAAAGCCAAGGATACTGCGGAAGAAGTCGAAGCGGTTCAGGATTACACGCGCAAGCAGCCTGAGGTTACGGGGGGTACCCTGGGTGATCTGTTGAAACAGCAAATGGAAAATAATAAAGAATCTGAGTAAAGGGACGCTGTATAGCTAAGTCCGACACTTTTCATGCCGGTGCTTTGTGTTGCCTTGTAGTGAAAACAAAGGCATCGGTGTGAAGGTGTTAATACGAAATTGGCCTGGTAGGTAATGGGATTGGTGAGATGACAAAATCAGAACTAATCGAGCGGATCGCACGCCGACAACCGCATTTGCCGTACAAAGATGTGGAGCTTTCGGTGAAGACCCTGATTGAGCAGATGGCGAAAAATCTCTCGACGGGTCAGCGTATCGAGATCCGTGGCTTTGGTAGTTTTTCGCTGCATTTTCGTCCGCCGCGCATTGGTCGTAATCCGAAGACCGGGGAAGCGGTGGCGTTGTCGGGCAAGTATGTTCCACATTTTAAACCGGGTAAGGAATTACGCGAACGTGTGAACATCATCAAAGAGTAGCTTGTCCGGCCAATATTGCGGATATTGTTGTCACGCCATATTTCAGTTAAAAAACGGTCTTAGCTAAAAAACGGTATTTGCGAATTCGCAAATACCGTTTTTTTTTGTGGTACGGTTGGCGTAATCAGTAGCAGTTCCGGCTTGTGGGTTGTGATGTAAAACAGGGTGAGATACGAGTGGCGCTTAGTTAAGCTTAAATCTATCGTCATCCCGGCGTAGGCCGGGATCCAGAACTGACAATTATCGTAATGCCCCCTGGATTCCGGCCTACGCCGGAATGACGAAATAAGTTGGGTAAATGGCAGTTTCCAGCTTAACTAAGCGCCATTTAGATGAGATATCAATTATGAAACGAATCATTACTTTTGCCTTGTTGCTGTTGGTTTCATTGCTGGGGCTGACCTTTGCGTTAATGAATGCGGATACTGTGCGCTTGAATTATTACTTTGGTGACATCCAGGCACCGCTGTCACTGGTGGTGGTTATCGCCATTATTTTCGGGGCGGGCTTGGGTGTGCTGGCATCGATGGGTATCGTATTTGGCCAAAAGCGCGAGTTAGCCAAATTGCGAAAATCGGCTCGGATTGCCGAGCAGGAGGTGTTCAACCTGCGCTCGCTACCCTTAAATGACGGCCACTGAATAGTGGCAGCATGATGTCCCTCAGCATGACAATCGGGCGCACAATGGAGTGTCAATAACATGGAGTTGGCGCTGTTATTTATTCTATTGCCGGTCGCCGCCGTATCCGGCTGGTGGGTGGCACGTCGACAGTTTGTGTCATCCGGTGCAGCAACAGAGCGTGCCAGCTCGGATTTTTCCTCGAATTATTTTAAGGGCCTGAATCTGCTGTTAAACGAACAGCCGGATAAAGCCATCGACGTGTTTGTGGACATGTTGCAAGTCGATAATGACACCGTTGAAACGCATTTGGCGTTGGGTAATTTGTTTCGTCGTCGGGGTGAGGGCGATCGTGCCATTCGTATCCACCAGAATTTGATTGCGCGGCCGACCTTGAGCAAAAAACAACGGGCGTTGGCATTGTTTGAGCTGGGCCAGGATTACCTGCGGGCGGGTTTGCTGGATCGCTCGGAAAGTCTGTTTACAGAGCTTTTGGAAGAGGGTGAATATCGCGCTGAGGCCCTGGAAAAATTGCTGGTCATTTATACCCAGGAGAAAGACTGGGAAAAGGCCATCGATATGGCGCGTCGCTTGGAGCATCTTAGCGGACGTCGAATGAACACTATTATTGCGCAATTTTATTGTGAGCAGGGAGATGGCCTGCTGGCCAAGGGCGAATACCGCCCCACCCTGAAAATGTGTAAACGGGCCCTGGGTGTCGATCGTCAGTGTGTGCGCGCCAGTCTGCTGCAAGCGACGGTTCAACGACTCAGTGGTGATTGTAAAGCCGCGATTAAAACCTTGAAACAGGTTGAAAAACAGGACGCGCATTATTTGCCCGAGGTTGTGGAACCCCTGTTGGAGTGTTATCAAGCCCTGGGCAGGCAGGATGAAGCGGAGCACTATCTGGCTTATCTTTCGTCGGAATTTGGGGGCATCACGCCTTTGTTGGGTTTGGCCGAGGTCTTGCGTCAGCGCGGAGGTGAACGTGAAGCCTCGGAACGTATTACGGCTTCCTTGCGTGAACGGCCCTCGGTGCGCGGTCTGGATCAGTTAATCGAACTGCATTTGGTGAACAGTGAGGGTGTCGCGCGTGACAATTTGCTGATCTTGAAAGAGCTGACCCGGCGACTGCTGGAAGAGAAATTGCCCTATCGTTGCGGTCATTGTGGTTTCAAGGCCAAGACCTTGCGCTGGCATTGCCCGGGCTGCCAGGAGTGGGCGAGTATTCGACCGATACAGGGCGTTATCGGTGAATAGTCGCGCTTGGCTGAAATGGAAAATGACTAGAGAACGTTAAAGAGCGTTTGTAGAGAGGTATCGTGAAAGTGCTTGATCCTAAAATAATAGTCGCATTGGATTTTCCCAGTGCGGACACTGCGCTGAAATTGGCGCATGAGCTTGACCCCCAACAGTGTCGCGTAAAGGTGGGTAAAGAATTATTCACTCGCGCGGGGCCGGTTCTGGTCGAGCAATTGCAGCAATTGAATTTTGATGTGTTTCTGGATCTGAAATATCACGACATTCCCAATACCACCGCACAGGCTTGTCGTGCCGCGGCCGAATTGGGTGTGTGGATGGTGAATGTGCACGCCCTCGGGGGACGGCGCATGATGGAAGCTGCGCGCGAGGCTATCGATAAAACGGTGCATCGCCCTTTGCTAATTGCAGTGACGATACTGACCAGTCTGGATGCGGATGAATTGCATGAGGTGGGCCTGGCGGGGAACCCTGAAGACAATGTGCTGCGGCTGGCGAGGCTGGCCGAATCAGCCGGGCTGGATGGTGTGGTGTGCTCGCCGCGGGAGGTGTCGGCCCTGCGGGAAATGGTTGCCGATAGTTTTCGGTTAATCACCCCGGGTGTGCGTCCTGCCGGAGCCGCCGCCGGTGATCAAAAACGCATTACTACCCCGGAAGATGCGATTCGTTCGGGTGCGAGTTATCTGGTGGTGGGGCGGCCCATTACTCAGGCGAAGGATCCGCTTGTGGCGTTGGCTAATATTCATGCGGCCATCAATTTTTCTGTCTAACGGTGAATCGGGACCAGGTAATATCACCGCAGGCATTTGATTGACCAACAGGGTGGGGTTCTTTAGGCTGATCGGCGCAACATAATATTATGGCAATCTCACAAGAAAGGAGTCTTGTTATGTCAATTGTATCGCGTCATTTTTCACAAGTAGTTGTTTCCAGTTGCTTTGCGCTGTTTTTGCTCGTGGCTTCATTGGGCGTGTTCGCGGCACCGGTGGATATTAATACTGCGGATGCCAGTACTCTGGCGGCAGAACTCAGTGGTATCGGTGCTGCTAAAGCTGCCGCTATTGTTGCTTACCGTGAGGCGAACGGTCCGTTCAAGCGGTTGGAGGATTTGATCCAGGTTAAAGGGGTGGGCGAAAAGACCTTGGAAAAAAACCGCGCAATTCTGGTGATTCACGAGCAGGATTAAGTGATTGTTTGCTGAGGGGCGCTGATTTACTACCCAGTCGCCTGAAAAGGATACTGCTTCTTTTTAAAATCCCGGTCGTCATGCCGGCGAATGTCAGCATGACGGTGGGTTTAAGTAACATGAGTAGTATTCATTATTAGTGACTTGTTAGTAAGTCTGGGTTTAAGATTGTTGTTTAAGGCTAAGACATAAGCAGAGTCACCTCGGCATCGCGGTGTTTTTGCGCAGCAAACGTACTCGCCGGGCATGGCTGTTATTTGATCAATTCGAATGGCGCCTATCGCCCGGTGATGCGTTATTTAAGGGAGATAAGGGCCCCAAGGTTGTTCGCTGATCGTGTTGTTATTTCTGGTGCTGGGGGTGTTCGTGGTACTTTTTGCTGAGCTTTGGTTAAAAGTGCAGCCAAAGCCGGGTCGTGCGGGACTGAAAAATAAAGGCATAATGTGCCGTCGATGTTAATATCAGCTCGCATACACCAATTATCTTGATTCTGGGCATTCATGAAAATCCAACCTGTCATTCTTTCCGGCGGTGCCGGTACCCGGCTTTGGCCGTTATCGCGCGAGCAATACCCTAAACAGTTGTTGGTCTTTCAGGGTGAATTCACCTTGCTGCAGCAAACGGTTCAACGCCTGGAGGGTTTGTCAGCTTTAATGGGGCTGGTGGCTGAGCCAATGATCGTTTGTAACGAGCAGCACCGGTTTTTGGTTGCTGAGCAACTGCGGGCCATTGACCACGAAACCGCCGCTATCTTGCTGGAACCCGAAGGTAGAAATACAGCACCTGCACTGACAGTGGCAGCGTTTGCAGCCCTCAACAAAGGCGATGACCCGGTGTTGCTGGTGATGCCAGCAGATCATGTGATCGCCGATACGGCGGCTTATCATGCGGCGGTAAAAACCGCCGCCGCGTTGGCGGACGATGGCGCTCTGGTGACCTTTGGTATTGTGCCCACGGCTGCTGAAACCGGTTTCGGTTACATTCGCAAAGGCGAGCTCATCGTTACCGCCGCCACTCAGTCCTTAGTCCTCAGCCCTCAGTCCTATTTGTTATCGGCCTTCGTAGAAAAGCCAGACGCTCAAACGGCCCAAAGCTACGTGGATTCTGGCGAATATCTGTGGAACAGCGGGATGTTTGTGATGCGGGCCTCGGTGTGGATCGAGCAATTGACACGGCTTCAGCCACGCATGGTCGATGCCTGTCGTCAGGCTTTGGACAAAGCCGCCGAAGATCTGGATTTTTGTCGCCTGGATGCCGAGGCGTTCAAGACCTGTCCCAGTGACTCTATTGATTATGCCGTGATGGAAAAACTGGGCGTCAACGGCAATGAAAAAAATCAGGTTGTAGCGGCTGTTTCGGCAGCCATCGTCCCGCTGGATGCGGGCTGGTCAGATCTTGGAGCCTGGTCGGCGATTTGGGGCGTGGGCGAATCCTGTGCTGACGGTAACGTCAGCAAGGGCGATGTGCTGTCGCACAACTGCCGCAACAGCCTGTTTCATGCGGAACATCGGTTGGTGGCCGGTGTGGGGCTGGACAATATTCTGGTGGTGGAAACTGCCGACGCGGTGATGGTGGCGCACAAAGACCATGCCCAGGATGTGAAAAAGATCGTCGAGCAGTTAAAGGCTAATGGGCGCAGTGAACGTCTGGTGCACCGGCAGGTGTATCGCCCTTGGGGTTCCTACGAAGGGGTGGATGCGGGCGAGCGCTTTCAGGTTAAACGCATCGTGGTTAAGCCTGGCGCGGCCTTGTCTTTACAGATGCACCATCATCGCGCCGAGCATTGGATTGTGGTCAAGGGCACGGCCAAGGTGACCCGGGGTGACCAGGAATTTCTGCTCACGGAAAATCAGTCGACGTACATTCCTATTGGCGAAAAACACCGCTTGGAGAACCCCGGTTCGGTACCACTGGAGATTATTGAAGTGCAGTCCGGCAGCTACCTTGGTGAGGACGACATCGTCCGATTTGAAGATCGCTACGGTCGGGATGAATCGCCCAAATAGTGGCTGGATACAGTGATTTGAAAGGCGCTAGCCCAGCGGGTAGAATACACTGTTTTTTCGCGCCCACATCAATTACTGATCATTAACAAAGCGCAATGCGCGCAAGGAATAACACTAATATGGCGAATTCGCACTTATTTACTTCGGAATCTGTTTCCGAGGGGCATCCTGACAAGGTTGCTGACCAGATTTCTGATGCCATTTTAGATGCTATTTTCGAGCAGGATACCACTGCCCGTGTGGCCTGTGAAACCATGGTTAACACCGGTATGGTGGTGATCTCCGGTGAAATTACTACTTCAGCCTGGGTGGATATGCAGGCAGTGGTACGCGAGACCGTCAAGCGTATTGGTTACAACAGTTCGGATATGGGCTTCGATTATGAATCCTGCGCGGTGCTGACCTCCATCGACAAACAGTCTGCCGATATCGCCATGGGCGTGGATGAAAACGAGGGTCATGAACAGGGAGCAGGTGATCAGGGCATGATGTTTGGCTATGCCAGCAATGAAACCGACGTGTTGATGCCCGCGCCTATCACCTACGCGCACCGTCTGGTCAAGCGTCAGGCCGAGGTGCGTAAAAATGGCACCTTGCCCTGGTTGCGTCCCGATGCTAAAAGCCAAGTGACGTTTCGCTATGAGGATAACAAACCGGTGGCTATTGACGCCGTGGTGCTCTCTACCCAGCACAGTGACGACATCGATACTGCGGCGCTGCGCGAAGCGGTGATGGATGAAATCATCAAACCGGTATTGCCTGCGGAGTGGTTAACAAAAGACACGAAATATCATATCAATCCCACCGGTCGTTTTGTTATCGGTGGCCCGGTGGGTGATTGCGGCTTGACCGGGCGCAAGATTATCGTTGATACCTATGGCGGCATGGCGCGCCACGGTGGCGGTGCCTTTTCCGGCAAGGATCCTTCCAAGGTGGATCGTTCGGCCGCCTACGCGACCCGGTATGTGGCGAAAAACATCGTTGCTGCTGGCTTGGCTGAGCGCTGTGAAATTCAGGTGTCTTATGCCATTGGCGTGTCTGAGCCAACCTCTATCAGCGTCGAAACCTTCGGCACCAGCAAACTGGAAGAGGGTCGCATCGTGGAATTGGTGCGCGAGCACTTTGACCTGCGCGCCGGTGGCCTGGTGAAAATGCTCGATTTGTTACGGCCCATTTACGCGGCCACTGCGGCCTATGGTCATTTCGGTCGCGAAGACGAGGGTTTCCCGTGGGAAGTGACCGACAAGGCCGATGCGCTGCGGGATGCGGCTAAAATCTAGTGCTGAGTGCTGAGTGCTGAGTGCTGAGTGCTGAGTGCTGAGTGCTGAGTGC
>CAYNYJ010000097.1:0-9655 GCA_964401355.1 uncultured Ectothiorhodospiraceae bacterium
AGGCATGCCGATAATCAGTTGGTATTGCTGTGAAAGTTAACGGGACAGCAGTGATTTCCACCCGGAAATTTAACTCGACGCCATTTTTAAAGTCGAAGCCGTATTTCATGCCCAGGGTTCGTGTGGTGAATTCGCCGAGCCGGGAATCGGCGCTGGCGTAGCGTAGCGTGGCCTCTTCGCCGTCGATCAGGGTTTGCCGATAAAAGTCGGCGGCGCCCTGTTGGTAATATCGTAAGTGAGGTTGTAAATAGTGGCCGCCGCTAAAATCGAAACGGTAGTGCAGGTCAACGGTGTGCGATGTGATGCCCCAGTCATCCCAGAAATAGCGATAAGAAAGGTTGATGACACTTTCGTTAAGCAAGGCAGCATTGCGGAGTTGATGCACTCCCTTCCAGTACAGGCTTTGGTAGATGCGTTGATTGGGGCGATTCTCATAAACGTAGGGATTGCTGCTACGTAAATTGCCACTGCCATCATTTTCCAGCACGCTGAGAATTTTGTACGGTTCGGTTAGGTAGCCGTCGCTTTGGCCGCGACTGTAATTAAACTGCATCAGGGTGCGTCGATTGATGACTTGCGTAACACCGAATAGTACTTCCTTGACGGTCTTTGATTTTTCGCGGCTATCGATGGTTTTTTGGGTGGGGAATGTGGGCATTTGCGAAAACCCGAGAGGCGCTCCACCCACCGGGTTTACGGTGTCATTGTTGAAAGAGACGCCTACGGTCAGGGTGGTATTGCGTTGGTTGATGTCGCGGCTGAGGGTGGCGGAGACACCGGTGGACAGGTAATCAAATTCCTTGGAGACGTTGGCGCCGAAGAGGCCGCGTGAACTCATGCCCAGGGGTGTGTCCCATTCCACACTGAGTGCGCCGCGGGCATCTTTGAAGGTATCGTCCACGGGCGTGGTGTTGGCGGCTTCGGTGTAGGTTGCGTTGCCCGAGGGGGTGGTAAAGGTTTGCGCGGTGTCGGAAGGTACCGCACCATTAGGGGAGGCGCCGGTGAGTACGTCGGCCACCATGCGAACGCTGATGAACTCATCGTCATCAATTTCCTTGCGGATGCGCAGCACTGGTTCGGCCAGTGCAATGCGATCTTTTTCGGCATAAATCAATAAGGCAGAATCGATGCTCCAGTTATTACCGGATGTCAGTAGCCCTGCTGCATGGCCGGTACTTGCCAGTAACGTGCAGGTCGCCGCCGCCAGCTGAGCGCGAATATTTCGCGGGGCCGGTTTTGGCTTTTTCAGTTGCATCCGCAACCTCCGCCTCCCACCCCTTGTCCGCCGCTGGAAGCCTCCTTGCTGAAATAGGTGTGTTCATCGAGATAGCTTTCCAGTGGGTCGGCGATCAGTTGCATTTTGGGTTGGGCCAGTAAATCACGATCCCAGGGTTGCACGGGTTGGAGGCTGCAGGCACTCAAGCCAAGGGTGATAACGATGCTGAACAGGAGTGCTTTCATCAGGGTTATTTGTCCAACAGGGTCTGAATGGCCGCTTCTTGCCTGGCTTTGTCTTTGTTGCGGAAACCCATGTGGGTGCTGACCAGTTGGCCGTTGCGGTCGATCAAGTAAGAGGTTGGCATGGCGCGCAGTTTGTAAGCTTTGGCGATCTTGCCACTGAGGTCGTGGGCGATGATAAATCCGGGTTGCATTTTTGTCATGAATTTTTCGATCAGCTCGCGTTTTTTGTCGACACTGACGGCGACAATGATCAGTCCCTGATCTTTGTAGCGCTCGTGCATTTCATCCATCCAGGGAAAAGATTTCCGGCAGGGGGGGCACCAGGTTGCCCAGAAATCCAGATACACCACGCGGCCTTTAAGGTCTGCGAGGTTGATAGGGGTGTCATCAGGAAAAGTCGGCAGACTGAAGTCGGGAGCAGGTTCTTCGGCAAGCGCGACGGACATGAGGAGAACCGTGCAAAGCAGGAGTATGGCGAAGAGCGTGGGATACCGGGTCAACATGTTGGGGGGAGCCTCAAATACCGGTGTTACGACCGGCGTAAAACGTCAGAATAAAAACCTGCGTGCAGGCGTGATATTGCAGTGACAAGTTTCGTTCATAACTATACGGGATTTAGCCATACTGCGTGTAAATATGCTGACTGCGGCGAGACCGGATAGTTCGTTGTGGTTGGATTTGCGGTGCGGGAAGGGCGTGATGGTGCAGGGATAAAATGCTACCTGGACATTTTTCGGCCGATGTCGTCACTGAATATCGGATATCAATCATGCGATATCCGAAATACGCGCAACACTGTGAGGACTGCCTATGCGGATCGAACGTCCCGAAGGCGTCAAAGCGTCCGAGATAAATTTATTTTGATCAACGGTTTTTTACGCAACTGCTTTGACACAGCCCTGGCGGTTGCGACCGGCGCAGTTAAAATTCACATCCGTTTTTGATGTAATAGTTTTTCTGTACCTTAAAATATAGTATGTCGTTCGGTTAACATCTGTAGCCAATATGGTATTCCATGGCTCGCATTTTAAAAATCTCGATCTAGACAGGCCGCTTGGTTGTGCGTCACTGTAAATAGAGGAGTCTGGCTTTCTGTAAGTGGCATCCTTTGGGCCGTTTGGCCTCAAATCTGGCTGATATGACACGGGTCGCGCCGCGAATCCTGGCTGCTGCGTGGCGTGATCCCACCTTTTTTCGTTATGATGCGTCTGGCCCCAGTCGAACCGGGGGCGAAACCATAGGTGTTCATAATGAATTTTGATTTTTTACAGAATGGGTTTTGGCAAAGTGAGAGCGTGTGGGTCATGCAGGTCTTTGTCGTGGTATTTGTGGCGCTATTGGCTGATTTTTTCCAGCGTCGCATTCTGCGCGGCCTGGCTCGGCGCCTGAAAAAAACCGCCACGCTTTGGGATGACGCAGTGCTTGAGGCTATGCGCAAACCGTTGAGCCTATTGATTTGGGTGTTGGGCATCAGTTTTGCCGCGCAAATCGTTTCGGCGCAAACGGGGGGCGAAATTTTCGATTCTGTCGAACCGATTCGGGACGTGCTGATTATTGTTGCGCTCACCTGGTTTTTGGTGCGTTTCATCAAACAGGCCGAAGGCAACCTGATCGCTGCGGGTGAGGTCAAGGGTGAGCCAGTGGATGTCACCACCATGGACGCCATCGCCAAACTGATACGCCTCTCGGTGATGATTACCGCCGGGCTGGTGGTATTGCAGACCATGGGCTTCAGCATCTCCGGGGTGTTGGCTTTTGGCGGGGTGGGTGGCATTGCCATAGGCTTTGCGGCGCGTGATTTGCTGGCCAATTTTTTTGGCGGGCTGATGATTTATCTCGATCGGCCCTTTTCTGTGGGCGACTGGGTGCGTTCCCCCGACCGTGAAATTGAAGGCACTATCGAGCGCATCGGTTGGCGTCTCACGGTGATTCGCACCTTCGACAAGCGTCCCTTGTATGTGCCTAATTCAGTGTTTGCTAATATTGCGGTGGAAAATCCCTCGCGCATGACCCATCGCCGAATCTACGAAACCTTTGGCATTCGTTATGAAGATATCCAGCAGATGTCCGCTATCACAACCGATGTTGAAGCGATGTTAAAGGTCCATTCGGCGATTGATGCCACGCAGACCTTGATGGTGAACTTTGTCGCCTGCACGCCGTCGTCCGTGGATTTCTTTGTGTACACCTTTACCAAAACCACGGTGTGGACCGAGTTCCACGTGATCAAGCAGGACGTGCTGCTGAAGATCGCCGACATCATCGCCCAACATGGTGCAGAAATGGCCTTCCCCACCTCCACGGTGCATGTGCCGGATGGTGTGGTGTTGGCCAATGTTCCCGCATTGAATACTCAATAGGGAATGCTGAGCCAAGTTGAAACCACTAAGGAACCTCTGATCTATTCATGAACTCGTATCTTGCGCCTAAAATATCCAGCTTCATCGTTGCGAATCTTCATAATAGCCAGCTATTACGTGCGATTCGCGCCTTGCACCCAGAGGGCATCAAAAATCTGAACATTTTAGATCACAATAAGTGTCAGTCCTACTGACACTTATGCAACGCTCTACTTCGTCCAGAATAAATCAGAGGTTTCCTAAATTGATAGCGAGAAAATCATGGCTGACAAATTGTTAATTATTTTGATGAATACCGATCCCAGCAATCCCTCGGAGCTGGGGACGCCGTTTATGCAGGCCAGTGTTGCTGCGGCGATGGAATACGAGGTGGAAATTTTATTGACCGGTCGTGCTGGGGTGCTGGCCAATATCGGTGTTGCAGAAAAATTGCATTTTTCGGAAAACAGTAAAAAGACCGTTTACGATCTGATGCGCGATGCGGTGGATGCCGGTGCCAAGCTTAAGATTTGCACCTCCAATCTGGAGCTGTGGGGCGATGATCTGATTCCGGAAATCGATGAGACCGTCGGTGCCGCCTACATCATCAGCGAGGCGATGGACGAAGATACCGTTACCTTCACCTATTAGTGTTATTAAAAACAAACAAACAAACAAACAAACAAAACACATCACTGCTGCCCCGTTAACAAATACTTGTTATGCTGTAATGCGTTGTTTTGCGCGGCCTATAATGTGATTTGAGAACTTGAGGCATGAATTCTAAGCAACCTCTTCCGTCAGTGCCTGCCCCGCGAAGCGCTTTGGGTATTCCGGCGAAGGCCGGAATCTAATGGGTTCAACAACTTTCTGGATGCTGGCCTGCGCCAGCATGACGGTTATAAAGTTATCGGGACAGCAGTGAAAACATGACGACTTTTCTGGAACATATTCGACAAGTCCGCGCCGAGGCAGACTGCCTGTTTACTTCTGAACAAATTGAAGCGGCGCTAGATCGCATGGCCGAAAAAATCACCGCCAGACATCGTGACAATAATCCATTGATATTGTGCGTCATGAATGGTGGATTGATTGTCACCGGTAGCTTGTTGTTGAGGCTCGACTTCCCGTTAGAGCAGGATTATTTACACGCCACCCGTTACCGGGGGGATACCCAGGGAGGGGATCTCAAATGGTTGGCCGAACCCAAGCATTCGCTGAAGGATCGTCATGTGTTGATCATTGATGACATTCTCGATGAGGGTTATACCCTGGCTGCCATTGCCGAGCATTGCCGGCAGGCCAGTGCGAGCAGTGTGGAAACGGTCGCGCTGGTTGAAAAAATGCACGATCGAAAGCATGGCATTGAGGCCGACTACATCGGCCTGCAAGTGGAAGACCGTTATCTGTTTGGTTACGGCATGGATTACAAAGGGTATTTACGCAATGTCGCGGGCATTTATGCGGTAAAGGGAATGTGAACGTGTTATGAGTGATACCGAAAAAAGACTGGCGATTATTGGCGGCACCGGTCTTGATACGCTGGGCATTTTGCACGTCGACAAGCGCGAAGTCATCAACACCCCCTTTGGTGAACCTTCCGGGCCGATCACCCGCGGTAACCTGTGTGGCCAGGAAGTGTTGTTTCTTCCTCGCCACGGTTACAGCCACAGTTTGGCTTCCCATCAAGTGAATTACCGCGCCAACCTTTGGGCCCTGCGTGAAGCGGGTGCCGACCGTGTATTGGCGGTGGCCGCAGTGGGTGGTATTCGCGCGGACATGGGCCCCGGACGTTTGGTCATTCCGGATCAGCTCATCGATTACACCTGGGGACGGCCCAGCAGCTTTTTTGATGGTGGCGCTAAAAGCGGTGAGTCACAGGTCAAACACATCGATTTTACCGAACCTTATTGCGACGAACTACGCCAGCGTTTGCTCAAAGCCGCCGCCGCTGGCAACATCGAGTGTGTGGATGGCGGCACTTACGCGGCGACCCAAGGGCCACGCCTGGAAACCGCAGCAGAAATCGAACGCCTGGAGCGTGATGGTTGTCACTTGGTCGGCATGACCGGCATGCCCGAAGCGGCACTCGCCCGCGAGTTGGAGCTGTGTTATGCCTGCTGCGCGGTGGTCGCCAATTGGGCGGCCGGTAAGGCTGACGGTATCATCACCATGGAAGACATTGAAAAAAACCTGAAGGGTGGTATGCAACAGGTGGGAGATTTGCTGGAGTCGCTGATGTCATTCAAGTGAGTTGTTGGGTGTGTCACTAAAAATAGGAGGCCTTGAATAGCGGTTCTGAATCACCAAATTTTTCACAGAGATAAATCATAATTGCGGTAGCTTCCGACAGGATGATTTTATTTCCATTACGGGTGTCATCGACTAACACGGGCACCATTCCCGAGGGGTTTTTTGTTAAAAACCCCTCGCCCCGGTATCGCCCGCAAACAGATCGATAAATATTTCTTCGATATCGACTTCGATGTTGAAGTGTTGAATAACGGCACTGACTCTTTGGCAACTCCCAGAGCTGGGGTCCGCATAACATCGTATTGTCATCATTTGATCTCCCATATTTCTTCTGCATGAGCAGAAGGAATATGAATAGATCGGGTGGCCAAGTTAACTGGCCACCGATAAGGGGATGAACAGTTCTGGTTGGTAAGTTTTTTCGACGTGCGTTTTGGTGGCGGCCACCGTCTCCGGTAGCGATTTTTCCAGCTTCTTACGCATCATAAGTTTGTGGAGAATCTTGCCGAACAGGCCAAAGCGAAGGTCGTAACTGAAAACCACCTCAAGCTTCGTTGTTTGGTTATCGATACGCGTTAGCCACCAGCTGCTGTTGGACGCCGCCAAAGGCCCCAAGGCGGTGACGGAATAGGTAAAGCCTGTGCCTTCCTGCCAGTCAGTCACGTATTCCTGAATGTCACCAAATCCTTCAATGTGGCAATGCCTTCCTGTGCCGACGCCGGATGTCTTGGTGTTGAGATAATAGGATTCGGTCACGGTGGGTGCCCAGTTGCTGACATTGCTAAAATCTTTCAGGACATCCCAAACCGTTGCTGCGGGGGTATTGATAATAACGGCAGTTCTGACTTCGTATTTTCCGGGTAATTGAGGTGCTTTCATGTCGATCTCCGAGTGCGTTGATGGGAACGCACTAACTTTAGCAATTGATTCACGGATAATAAATGCACATAATTAGCCACAGTTGGTGCATAATTGCACCGATTGAATGGGCTGTTCTCAGCGGCTAAGGTTTTCGGTGGCGGATCGTCACACGCATTACTGACAGGAGAAATGGCGTGGCAAATTGGGATGATGCGCGGTTCGTACTGGCGCTAGCGCGAACCGGCACGATCAGAGGGGCGGCCAAAAGCCTGGCGGTTAATCACACAACGGTGTCGAGAAGAATTGCGGCGTTAGAACAACAACTGTCTGTCCGGTTGTTTGAACAAACTCCTTCTGGTTATGTGATGACGGCGTCTGGCAAAATTATTAGCCAGGCGGCCGAAGGAATGGAAAACCTTTTACTCCGGTCACAGAAGCGAATTGAAGGCGCGGATACAGAGTTAAGCGGCGACGTGCATATTCATATCCCGGGTATTTTTGATGACTGGGTCTGTGAACGACTAGCGCAGTTTTCACAACAGCATCCAAAGTTGAATATTCACCTGAGCAGTGAAACCGCCGTGGCGAATTTGGCGATGAGAGAAGCCGATATTGCGTTGAGATTTACCCAAACGCCGCCGCAAGACATGGTGGGGAAAAAAGTGTGGCAGCTCCCGATTGCGGTGTATGCCAGCGCCGATTTCGAGTTTGATGAATCGAAACCGTTGGCCAGTTACCCCTGGGTGCGTTGGGCATCCGCGTATGCACAATCCTCGGTCGAACAATGGACAGAAAAAGCGTCCAACGGTGCGCCCACGGTAGCCCGAGTGACGACCTACAAGACCTTAAGCAGCCTGATACGAAACGGAGCCGGTATTGGTTGCCTCACCCCCTGGTTTGCTGAAAATGACCCCCAGCTAAAACGCATCACCCCGATAATTGAAGCCGCAGCATTGGATATCTGGCTGCTGATTCATCCCGATTTAAGAGGCATCATGCGCATTAAGGCATTGAAGGATTTGCTCATTGAACTGTTTGCGAGCAAAACGGAAATTCCCGGTATTCCTTTTGCCAGCGTGACAGCATGAACGGGTGAGTGTCGAGGGTATGGTTACATCTTTTACCGGTATATTTTTAAGCAGATTGAGTTGAATGGCTTCAACTTTAAAGTATTTTAATAGGGGATATAAAATCCCACGCCTTTGGTCGGCATTGTTGCTTTTGCTCCCTCTCCCCTTAAGGGGAGAGGGTTGGGGTGAGGGGTGAATGCTCCGTGAACCCTCACCCTAGCCCTTTTATGCCCTGTGGGTACTCCCAGTTTTGGGAGAGGGAACAATCGGCCGTATGGCCGATCAATCCAGCTTCTAGCCGTAACCCGAAGCCACCGGCTTTAGCCAGTATTCACATTCATTTGTGTATCGTCTGGTCTTTCTGCGCTGAGTGTATTTTGGTATGTGACACCCCACCATTTGGTTGACGTTGGTGTTTGCTAAAGTGGGGGATGATCAATGCCACGTTGATTTACTTGTCAGCACTTTTTTGGTGAGCAACATATTCATCTAGTAACTGACGAATAATTTTTTGGTATTGCATATGATGTTTTTTAGCGGCATCTTTAAAATATGCGACGCTCTCAGAGCTTAATGAAATAGTGACTTTTGTATTTTCTTTTTTTAGAGCCAGCTCTTCTGGAGATGGCAGAAAATCTGGAATAAATGCAATGTCACTCAGAGGTTCATTGCTATATCGAATGGGTTTGTTCATAGATTTTTTTACCTTTATGCCAATAACCTGCACCGAAAATCCGGATTTGACCAGACCGATATGTAAAGCGAACAGTGAGAATTCCGTCCTTCTCTTCATTTAGCCCAAAACAATAGTAACGTTGTTCTTTTTGGCTGTGAGTAGTGTCTTTAGCAATAATACGCTTTTTGTCCAGAAAGGCATGCTGTGCTTGATAAAAGTTAACGCCATGTTTTTGTTGGTTTTCTTTGTTTTTTGCCTCGCTCCACTCGAAACTTGATGCGCTCATAAGATTAAGAATAGCAGGGGTATGGCTATTTCGCCATATGATTGTGGCTTTGTGTGCTAACGTTTCACTTTATGTACTTGTTAGAGCATTTACAGTGAGATGATGACATCGTTTATATTTTCTTCCGCTACCACATGGACATAAATCAATTGCACGGATTTTTTCATGCAGCATGCGCTCTAAAAACATCCCCATTTCAATATTTGGATGGATTTTTTCAGCCGGAATACTAACCATCCCATGCTGACCTGCTCTTTCACCGAGATTCATAATTTCATATCGATTTTTCGCTAACTTGATAAAATCATTTACAACAGCATCATCTCGCAGCGCCATTCTGATATTGTCCACTTGGCGTCCTTCATATTGTTTTTTTTCATCTGGTAAAAAGAGAATTTTCTCCTCTTCGTTTTGCTTCGGCGTAATATCTATCAATTCTCCATCATGGTTTTTCCAGACGGAATGAAACTCGGCTTCGACTAAAACATTGGGCCATAGCCATATCGTCCATCCGATTACTTCATTACCCCCATGTTCCAGGATCCTCTTTCTCACGAGTGGGAAGCACTCATTTAAATCATCCTCGGCCAACGATCTAACCGGAACATATATAAGTTCCGCTGAGCTGATTTTTCTGCATAGACGTTCTACATGCTTACGTGAATTCAATTCGCTAGTGCAACAGGTGGGTTGATTCCGAAAAATACCT
>CAYNYJ010000098.1:0-9584 GCA_964401355.1 uncultured Ectothiorhodospiraceae bacterium
GATAACAGACTCATCACCGCATACAACATAATAAACACCGCCCTGTGTAGCAAAACCCAAAAACATACAGATGGGTATGGTACCGGCATCTTACGGCTTATACAAAACCATGAGTTACATATAATAAATAGATATAAACCAATAGTTTATCATTGCTGTTTCCACTATATAGAGCAAGAGAATTAAAGTATTTGGGTAATTACCAATTTTGTGGGTATGCGTTTATAAACAATCTATTTTCCTTAGATTTAAGTTTTACATTTTTTCCTGTGTGACCCCTTCGGGCCGGGCTTTTCCGAGTTCCGCTATCGCGTCATCCTTGTAGGATTTGCCATACATACCCCTGTCATAATAAAGGCCGCTGTACGGCTTTTATGAGGTTATCTTGGCGGATGAGGGGTGATTTGAAACACTATTCCCAATAGTGTTTCACAGGGTGTGCGGGCGCTATCTGAAATCCCAAATGTGGTGGATCCCGGCTGACCCTCAAAAATAGTGGCAAAAATGAGGTGTGTGCTATACTGCATCAATAGTATGATTTCTTCATACCTCTTTGGAGGCCGTTTTATGAGTACCACACGAAAAACGATCACCGTTACCGATCAACAGGATAGCTGGATCAAAGCGCAAATTGCAGCGGGCGCGTTCACGAACGATAGCGAATATATCCGTGATTTGATCCGCCGTGATCAAGCCAACAAGACAGAGCTTGAAGCAATCCGCGCCGCGCTGATCGAAGGCGAGGAAAGCGGAACGAGCGACCGGACACCGGACGATATTATCAACGCTGTAATCGAGGAACGGCGTAAAAATGGGACGCTATGAATTAGCCAAGGCCGCAGACCAAGATTTTGGTAATATTTTTAATTTTGGAATTGACAAGTTCGGCCTTACCCAAGCGTTGGATTATCAAAACGGCATGAAACAGCGTTTTGGTGAACTGGCAGAACAGCCGAAGCTTTACCCGGCCGTTGATCATATCCGCGAAGGCTACTGTCGCAGTGTTTACCATTCACATTCGATTTATTACCGGATAGAGCCGGAGCGCGTTTTTATTGTGCGTATTTTAGGGCAACAAGACGCAGCAAAGGCACTAATTTCCCCTTAAACAGCGGTTAGGTTGTTTTTGCCCATTTCCACAGAATGGGTCATTTTCTCAGAAGCTTGATGTGCATGGGTTACACCAAGTCGCCGGCAAGCACTTGGATCTGTAACCCGCCTGATTTTTTCTATTTTCCATTTGGCCCAGCGTGGCCATGCTGTTGATGGCTGCATAATTTTTTCACTATCCGCGTTTCCTTAATCCCGTAGCGGAAAAATGACATTGTGTTGCCAGAGCAGCTGGCCTCTATCCGGTGAAACCATCCTTCCCTCTTCCTGCTTGTCCGACCTTCCTTGTTGACGTTTTTCTTTCAGTACCGCTGACTGGCGGATAGCTGGCTTGTTTTCTGTTGCACATATTTTGTGTCTGGCCCCATGGCCGGTTGAACTCAATTAACGCTTCACCTTAGCCGCTTTTGCCACGGGCGCAAATCAACCCTGCGGGCGGGTCTTCGTTCGTGTTGTTGCACTGCCCACACAATCACTTGTCCCGAATTTGCGCCCCCGTCAACGGTCGCGGCTTTTGTCGGTGGCGTATTCGTTTTAACCACCAACCACAGGAGTAAGACAAATGAGTAACAGCAAAAGAAAACCAGAACTGCACGCCTTTATGGTCACCGGCACTGAGGAAAATCCTTTCTTCACCAAGATCGGTGCAGCCTGGAAGAACAAAAAGGGCGGTTACGGTCTCCGGCTCGAAGCCTACCCGGTTAACGGCGAGATCGTTTTGTTTCCGCCCAAGGAGAAAGGCGAGACCGCAGACGCTGAAAGCAAGGCGTAATCTCCAGCAAGGCCGCCCTTCGGGGCGGCCTTGTTCTGGTCAATTGCCTATGGGTTACACCATGTATTGCGCCGGTGGCTGGATCTGTAACCCGTCATTTGTGGCTGGGTGGCCTGCAATTTTAGATTGATTTCAGTGATTCTTTACTGTGCGTTTTTCCGTCCTCAGTTTTCCACGTGAGGGGGATCGTGAATGTTGATCCGGTGTCACTTGATAGTGCCATGATCAAATTTATTTCATCACCTGGGGCCAGGCGTTTAACGGGTAGTGTGTTCTCAAGTTCTGACGGAATCAGGGGACTTGATTGGCCGTCGAGGGGTTCGATGCTGAGATTAAGATCCGTTACGGGTACGTTGCCGTTGTTGATGATGCCGAGGCGATGCCCTGGGCCTGCGATGTAGATGTATGTGGAAATATCGCTTTTGTTTTTTTCTGCTTCTTCACGCTTTTTTTCTTTGCTTTTGCGCACCAACGTTACAAGCGAAATTATGGCGGTAATGGCTGCGATTAGGGCCATTATTTCAAATTTATAGTCCATGTATTTGCACCCCAGGCTACGCAAGTTGCGGAGTGCAATTGTATCAGCGTGACCCCTGCGGGCCGGGCTTTTCCGGGTTCCGCTATCGTTTCATCCTTGTAGGATTTGCCCTACATATCCCTATCACCTGCCGCGCTCCGCTTGCCTGAACCCCGCTAAGGGGTGCTGCCCCTCGCGTCATGCAAGGGTTTCCCCCACCTTCCGCGTTCGTCGTTTCTCCTCTCTTGTGCAGGCCGGGTGATTCCCCTCCCTTGCATTCTGCTACCCCCGCGCTTCGCCAGCGTGTCAGAGCGCCAGCGCAGTGCTGGCACTGAAAATAAAACCGAGGGGAAAAGACATGGCAAAGGCTGACATTTATCAAGAAGTAACAGACTCAATCATTGCGGCTTTAGAGTCGGGGGTGTCTCCGTGGGTATGCCCGTGGGATCGTTCCGGCGTGAGCGTGATGCCTACGAACCACAGTACAGGTGTGAGGTATTCCGGCATTAACATTATTTTGTTGTATCTGGCAGCGGTTGAGCATGGGTATAGCAATAATTCATGGTTGACGTACAAGCAGGCGCAGGCGATGGAGGGTCAGGTGATGAAGGGGTCTCAATCGGTGCGGTGTATGTTTTTTAAAAATGTCGAGGGTAAGGACAAAGAGACCGGCGAAATGACTCGTTACCCTATGGCGAAGGGCTTTTCTGTTTTTAACATTGACCAGGTTGAAGGCTTAAACGTCGAGTCTACGGATTTAACCGTGCGGGAGATGTTCAGCCCCATCGAGGCCGCCGAGTCGCTACTGGCAGCCAGTGGTGCAGAGATACAAGAAAAGGGGCAACGGGCCTTCTTTGCGCCCGGCCCGGATTTGATCGTACTGCCTGAGCGCACCCGCTTTGCTCGCGCCGAAGATTTTTACGCAACTGCAACCCATGAGCTAACCCACTGGACGGGCCACAAGTCGCGCCTTGATCGCAATTTCACGAAACGGTTTGGCGAATCATCGTATGCATTTGAGGAATTGGTGGCCGAGATCGGGAGTGCGTTTATCAATGCCGAGCTGGGCCTTGCTGGTGATTTTCAGCACAGCAATTATATCAACCATTGGCTGGACATTATGAAGGGCGACAAGCGGGCGATTGTTACGGCGGCAAGTCATGCCAGCAAGGCGCATCAATTCATCATGGAGAAAGTCGCGAATTCTGACCAGAAGGAGGTGGCGGCTTAGGCCGCCATAGTGGCCTTGAAACTTGCAAATTATAACAAATTTGGTATAATTCAATGATGAACGAAAAGGATTTGAGTTGGCGCGGTAGCAGCTATAAGGATTTGTTAGCTTTCCCGGTGGAGGCGCGCCGGGAAGCAGGTTTCCAGCTTGGTTTTGTTCAGCTGGGGTTTGACCCCTCAGATTGAAACCAATGGCCAGTGTTGGCCAGGGCGTGAAAGAAATACGGATTCATATTGAAGGTGAATTCCGGGTGCTGTATATCGCTAAATTTGAAGAGGCTGTGTATGTGCTTCACGCTTTTCAAAAGAAGACCCAAAAGACGCCGAAGAAAGATATTGATGTTGCTAAAGCTCGCTTTCGTGAACTGGAACAGGAGAGGAAAAAATGAATACAAACCATGTGACGCCTGCTGGCGGAAATATTTTTGCAGACCTGAATGTTCCCGATGCGGAAAATGAAAAACTGCGTTTGATCTTGCTTGCGGAGATCCGAGCGTGGGTAGATGGCTCTGGCTTAACTCAAACCGAGGCTGCTGCTTCGATGGGCATTAAACAGCCGATCCTGAGCGATGCTATCAAGGGTCGTTACGAGAAATTCACTATTGACCGGTTGGTGAGAATGCTTGCTTCAGTAGGGAAGCGGGTTAATCTCACTGTTACGGATGAAGCGGCCTAGTGAGCTAAACCAATGACCACGAAACCTGAAAAAATCACAGTGACCGAGAGCAGTGGCAATATTTTTGCTGATCTTGGCTGCAAGAAGCCGGAAGAGCTAAAGGTAAAGGCTCAAATTGCGGCTGCGGTTAATTCTATTGTGAAACACCGCAATATCACCCAGGCCGAAGCGGCTGAGGTGCTGGGGATTTCCCAGCCTCAAGTCTCGAATCTGAAAAGAGGCAACTTGAAACATTTTTCCGTGGAACGGCTTTTTGGTTTGCTGAATGCGCTTGATCGGGATATTGAAATTCGCATCAAAAAGAAAAGCCCGCGTACACAACGTGAGGCGCATGTGGCAGTGGTGGCCGCGTAGTCACCACCAAGACCCGTGGGCGGCTGCGGCCTCATCCTTTGGATGTCGTGCGGCCTTCGCACGTTAGTTTCGCGCCTGCGTTGGTGATTTGAGTGGGATGGTGGTCATGGCGAAGCCGAAGGCTTGTATTTAGATAGCCATAAATATCAATGAGGTGAAAGAATGAACATCACGAAACGAAAGCCCGTTAGTCCAGGTGAAATGCTCACAGAGGAATTTTTAGTCCCTATGGGTATTACACAACAGGGCTTGGCTGATGCTATGGGAGTTAGTCGAAAAACGGTTAATGAACTGTGTGTCAACCGTCGTTCGATAACAGTCCTGATTTCTGGCTTAACCTACAGGCAAGAAATGATGTTTGGGACGCACTCAATACGCCAAAACGAAATGTACGAGTTAAGCGGGCGCGAAAAATCACATCACTTGTAGGTTTAAGAAAGACTGCCTAAAGCTGCGCCTGATCTTGCTTGCGGAAATTAGGGGCTGTGGCTTTTCGCTGTCCGCGTCCGGTATTTTATTGAAAATAATTGGAATAACAGAACCCCGTGTCACGTTAATACCGTCACCTTGTGTCTCTTAGCATTCCGTTGTGAGAGCTCACAGGGTACTCTGGTTTGTAGGTCTCGGAACCGGCTTGAACCGCATTCGCGTAGAGGATGGATACGCCCAGAATGAGGAATGCGGCGAATCGTGGCTGACGTGTTTCCTTTGTCATTTGTTATGTCCTATCCGTTTGACTGGTGCCGTTGGGTTACACCAGGTCGCCAGAGCTCCGCTGGCCACGTAACCCGTTCCGGTGTCTGAAACCCCGGATTTTCTGGGTGGGCTAGGTTTTGGTTTTCATCGGAATGGTCAGGCAGATATTGGTTCCGTTGCCGGGGCTGCTATCAATCATAAGCACGGCATCCAGTGCGTCCGCACGGTTTTGCATCCCATGTAATCCTCGGCCTGCTTTTGGGTTGGGTTCGCTCTGCTTAAATCCGCCGCCATTATCGTCAATCGCTAATATCCACTGTGAGGTTCCTGCATTTGCTGAAAAAAAGATGGCGATTTCTTTGGGTTCGCCAGCATGTTTTACAATATTGGTGATCGATTCGTTATGATTTCCAGCCGCTCAATTCGAGAAAGAGTTGAAGAGCGCATAATTCAAAAAATATGTCATAAAATGACATATTTTTCAATATACTATTTTGACTGAATTAATTTCACTGTAAGGAGAAAGATATGACAACCCCTATAACGATACTCGCCCCTATAAAACTGGCAAAAGGTAAAAATGAAACTGACCTTATTTCGGTATGATCGTTTTCAAAGAAATTTGAAAATGGTCAAGTGGGCATTATTCGGCGTGAGTTGGTTAGAGCGGCAGAAGGGAAGTATATCGATATTGTCCAATTTCGTAGTGCTGAAAACGCTCAGGATATGATGAAAAAAGAGCAGGAGTCTACAGCCTGTCATGCGTTTTGCGGCCCTGGATATTGAAGGTATGGAAGATTTTTAGATTGAATTACTGCCCTCTCTTGTGACCTATTTTTGATTTGTTGAATAGAACTGATTGTTGGTAACAATTAGTCCCAAAAACAGATGAGACATTAGTTGTTAGTATTGTTTAGTTGACAATATAGGACGAATGTCCTAACGTATTTTGCGGATAGGGCGATTGTCCTAATTAATGCAAATAGAGGTCAAAGGAGATATTCATGTCCACAGATATATTTAAGCCTTTTCAGTTCGGAGATCTGACGCTTTCTAATCGTATGGTGATGGCTCCGATGACGCGAAATAGAGCGAATGAAGAGGGGCTGGTGTCTACCATGATGGTAACGCATTACCAGCAAAGAGCTTCAGCAGGCTTGCTCATTACAGAGTCAGCTCCTGTGTCGGCTCAAGGTGTGGGATATCCCAATACGCCTGGGTTATTTACCGAAAATCAAGCGGATAGCTGGAAACCGTTAATCGCAGCAGTGCATGCAGAAGGTGGACGTATTTTTGCGCAGTTACAGCATTGTGGCCGCATATCGCATTCCAGCCTGCAAGCTGATAACGCACTCCCGGTCGCTCCCTCAGCCATAAAGCCCAGTGGACAAGCGGTGACTTATACCGGCATGTTGGATTTCGAAATGCCACGTGCTTTGGATACCCAAGAAATATCACTCATTGTGGAACAATTCCGCCAGGGTGCGGAGATGGCAAAACATGCAGGATTTGATGGTGTCGAAGTGCATGGTGCAAATGGATATATCATCGACCAGTTCTTGCGCGACGGCAGTAACTACCGTTCTGATGATTACGGTGGCAGTGTTGAAAATCGTATACGCTTGTTGAACGAAATTCTTGATGAGGTCAGCATTATCTGGCCAGTTGATCGAGTGGGTGTACGGTTATCACCCGAAAACAGCTTTAATTCAATGTCAGACTCAAACCCGCAGTCGCATTTTGAATATTATTTCGAGCAATTGAGTGCTCGTCACCTAGCTTATGTGCACGTACTGGAAGGCGATATGATGAGCAAAGCCAGTCAGGTTGACTACCACGCCTTACGCGCTAAGTTTTCTGGGACTTATATTGCCAACAACGGCTATAACCTGGAGAAAGCGCAAGCGACGATTACAAATGGTAATGCGTGTCTGGTGGCCTTTGGTATTCCTTTCCTGGCAAATCCGGATCTGGTGCACCGGTACTACGAAAACCTGCCATTAAACGAAGCTGACACAACGACTTTTTATGGTGGCAACGAGGTTGGCTATACCGACTATGCGTTTTATCATAATGAAAAAGCAAACCTGTAATCAGAAGATTTTATTATGAGCGGTATATCCAAGCGGGATAAAATTATTGAGGCTGCCGACCAGCTGTTTTATCAACAGGGGTTTGAGCATACGTCGTTCGCGCGCATCGCCGAGGTGGTGAAAATTTCCCGGGGAAATTTTTACTACCACTTTAAAACCAAAGATGAAATTTTAGATGCGGTAATCAATCTCCGGTTAGCCAATACTCAAGCCATGCTGGATCAATGGATGATCGAGGGAGAAACTCCAACTGATCGCATCCGTAGTTTTATCAATATCTTGATTATGAACCGAGCAAAAATAAAACGCTTCGGCTGCCCGGTGGGTACATTGACGACCGAGCTGACTAAACTCAATCACTCGGCTCAAGATGATGCTAACAAACTATTCACTTTGTTTCGCCTCTGGCTAAAACGTCAGTTTCAACAGCTGGGATACAAAAAAAGAGCAGATGAATTGGCAATGCATCTATTAGCTCGCAGTCAGGGAGTGGCGACTTTGGCCAGTGCTTTTAATGATGAAAAATTTATCAAACAAGAAGTCAATAATTTGCACGAGTGGCTTAGCCAGTATCCCGACAGCGCAGTTTAATCGCGATTACTAAATTTATTCAGGAGGTTTAATTGGGTGTTTATAGTATTGCTGAAATTCTCTGACAATAAAAAACAGGCCCCGGAATTTATGCAGGGCCATAAAAACTGGATCAAACAAGGGTTTGATGACGGCGTGTTTTTGCTGGTCGGTAGTCTTCAGCCGAACTTGGGTGGCAGTGTTGTGGCGCATAATACGTCGCTATCCGATCTTCAAAGCAGGGTGAACGATGATCCGTTTGTATTAGAAAATGTGGTAAGTGCGGAAATTCTTGAAATCACGCCTTCAGATGCCGATGACCGTTTAAATTTCTTGCTCGACTGAGTAAATTCAAAATTGGGGCTGGAGTCATATGAGCACAGAGATAATAGTAGGTTCTGACGGAAAGTCACGTTGCCGCTGGTGTGGTGCCGCACCGGAATTCCTAGCTTACCATGACACCGAATGGGGCTTTCCGGTTAGTGATGATCAACGTTTATTCGAGAAATTGAGTCTGGAGAGTTTTCAATCCGGGCTGAGTTGGCGCACCATACTCGCCAAGCGTGAGAATTTCCGCGCCGCTTTCCATGATTTTGATTTTGATAGAATAGCGCGCTTTACTCAGCGCGATCTCACTCGTTTGCTAAAGGACGAAGGAATCGTCCGCCATAGAGGTAAGATTGAGGCCACTATTAACAATGCGCGGCAGGCCAGGAAACTTGTTAAACAGGAAGGCTCGCTGGCTGCCTTCGTCTGGCGCTACGCACCAGACGCGAAGCAACTTGTTGAACCGCAGACCGTTTCGGCCTCAGCAGAATCAATTGCGTTGTCAAAGGATTTGAAAAAGCTGGGCTGGAAATTTCTCGGCCCCACCACGGTGTATGCCTTCATGCAAGCTATGGGGCTGATTAACGATCATGTTGCAGACTGCGTGATCAGAGGTAAAGTGGAGCGCGCACGCAAGAGTTTTAAGCGTCCATGTGGTAACAAATAGGCACAGCAGACCAATGGAATAAATTAGGAAATATCGAAAAGATTGGGATGTGAGGTGGTTGAGATTAATATTCAGCCAGACCATGTTCATTTGTTGGTGAAGGTGCCTCCGAAGGTGGCGATATCGAAGTTGTTGAGTACAGTGAAAGGAAAAACAGTCTTTTTCATTGGGATGGAAATTAAATTTTTTTTTATCTATATGTTCTTTATTAGAGACCAAGACCGCAATGTAATCGAGTTCCATCAAAATGCTACCGCTAACCTATAATATGGAACTCACAGGGCGCGCTGGAGGGACATTTCTAACTAACTAAGAGGTGACACTTTTATATAACGCCTACATTCTAATTGCGCATAATCTTAATTATGTTAAATAATAATATTAGGTTTTGCTCTAGCAGAACTCGTCCACGGCCAACCACAGTAAGTACCAAAGAAATCCACTCTTCATTTGTAGTATTGTAGCGATATCAGCTGATTAGAGTGATAAAGGTTGCCCCTACACTGGTGCCCTTCATAGGTAAGCGATCAGTAAACCCCATCTAAAAATCCATCCATCATCCTGCTACCGTG
>CAYNYJ010000099.1:0-8902 GCA_964401355.1 uncultured Ectothiorhodospiraceae bacterium
CAGCTTGCCCTCTTACCGTGAGTCAGAGTTGCACTTACAAATTGAATTCACGCGTGAATTCAATAACGTTTTTTAGGATTACTGTTATTGCGCCTGGGATTGGCGTGGTCCAATTGATTGATACACCCCAGTTAAGGATAATTCACTTAATTGAGGGCAATCGAAATGGCAGCAAGAAAAAAGAATTCAAACTGGACGCGGTTAGTTTGCGCGCGTAACAGGGCCGGGTGGGACAATGGTTACGGAAACGGTATGCAGCACTGTAGCTGGTTATGCTCAATTTACATTTGATGTGACTACGTCTTTCGGTAAATCTTGGCAATCTATGGTCATGACAGCATTAGCGTCAGGTAAAAAATACACCTCATAGGTAATGGGACATGTTTAAACTGGGGAGCGTCACCTTATGAGGCAATGCAAAATATCTACCTATTGAAGGATTGATATGTCTAAGGATACAGTCCCATCGTAACATGTTTATAGCAGCGAAAAGAGCTTCCTGCTATAAATCTTAACAACATTCTTTATCAGGAGTCGGGATAAAAAAAGGGAATTTTATGAACGTTAAAGTGTTGTCAATTATATTTCTATGTTTACTTACACCTGCTATTTCTCATGGGTATGACTTCGAAGATTGTAAAATAGTTGAAGTTATCGTGGCTGGCGTTAATAACGCACATGTTCAGTTAAATTGTGGAATACAGCCACGTCCAGGATGTGCTTCTGCAGGCACTTACTTTGCGTTTGACAAATCAACTGAAGAAGGAAAGCAATATTTATCTGTTGTATTAACTGCTTTCGCAAGTAACTCTAATGTTACGGGTAATGTTGATGATGCGCTGTGCTCTACATATCAAGGGAATGTAGCATTATTAACACATCTAAGAATGAGAAAATAACAAGTAATTAAGGTGATAGCCTCCTTTTTTCATGGATTGAAGGGTGAAATATGAAAACAAAATTGATTACAAGCTTGAGCATATTTATATTTACCACAGCATTTAGTGGTTTTGTAGCATCTGATGCGTGGACGACCTCAACTGTAATAGAGGTTGGAGTACTGTACGGTAATGGCTGCAATAACAGGAACAACCATTAAACCGCATACAATGTTACGGGTTTTGGATTCATAAATTTATAGCTAAAAATTGATAAAACATACACCTGCTTTATACAGACAATAACAATTAGGCTTAAAAATGCGATCAAATTCAAACCATGTCAATATTCAGTCAAAAAACAAATTACAAGTAGCATCATTATTTTTTGTTGTTACGGTAGGTATTATTAGCGGCCTTGTTTGGGTGTCTGGCGACACACCGTCGCACATATCCTCGACTTCTAAAGTTGCTACCGTGAATCCAGTGGATTTAGATCAGCACCAGCCTTCAAATAATATTGAGAATATTACATCAACTGCGAGTGCTGCCGTCCTTGATGCGGAAACATTACGCCAGCGGGTTGTAGGGAAATGGCTGGAAACAGGTGAGGTAAATACGGCGAATGAGCTGAGCACCTCACTTGATCATCATCTCGCTGATACTCAAAAGTTATTGGGACGCTTGCAGGGAAACATTACGGGAAATTCAAGTCGACACCTCCAGCAACAATTAGTCTCCAAACAAGCTGAATTTTTAACTCTGCAGGTGGAAGTTGAACGTTGGCTATCTGAGCGGGACATGCAGGACTCAGAACAGGCCAAAAAAATTGCGCAGCGTTTCGAACAGCTAAAACTTGTGCTCACTGCCGTAACTAGTGCTACAGGCAGTTCACTGGCCCAGGCAATTGTAGCCGCACAACAGACTTTGCAACGTCTGCATCCTCCGCGCATTGGTGTGCGCGGTGAGTCCCAGCCAACAGTAACGCAGGGAATGCCCACGACTCTGACCCCAGACGACTTTCCAACAGCTCCGCCACCGGCGTATGTCTCTCCTGAAGTGTCCCCAATTGCACTGATTCAATCGAACAATAAGCTCACTCCTGAAATAAAACAGCTCGAAGCCTTGAATAACAGTTTTGGAGAGAACCTAGTAAACGTATTGAGTCGGTCAATAGGTATCTCGACTGCCCATGCAGACCCCATTCATCCTGCAGCTAGCGAGGCCGCCAGCTGTGGTTTTAACCCGGCTGATGTCGCTTCGGCATTGCCGGAAGTTGATGTCACAGATCCTGACATACAAGCCTTGGCCGAGCAGTTACAGCATTCACCGCTGAAGATTTATGCTTGGCTCAAAAATAACATCGAATTTCAGCCTTACTTTGGTTCTATGAAAGGTGCCTTGGGTACACTTAAAAGTGGTTCTGGTAATGCTACGGACCAGGCATCACTGCTCATTGCACTGATGCGAGTGTCTGGGCTACCGGCGCGTTATGTGATGGGAATAATTCATCTATCTGATGATTTACGTTTGCGTAATTGGCTCGGTACCAAAACAAGCTCAGCAGCTCAACTAAGATTGAAAGCAACCCAAGTCCCCTCGGTATACATCACAGATACATCTGACGTACAGCTCATTCATGTCTGGACAGAAGTCTGCGTGCCATACGATAACTATCGAGGGAGCGGTGGTAACAACAGCGGCTTTAACTGGATTCCGTTAGATCCTAGCTTCAAAGAAATGACTTACACTGACGGCACCACGGTAGCCGATATCCCTGGATTTTCATTTGATTATACCAGCTATCTAAGTACACGCACTACGGTGATGCCTCACGAAGCCCTACGTGACCAGATGGAAACGGCACTGGGCCGGTCTTTGGATTTTGGGGGTGGATACCGGGGGACGATCGTGCAGAAAGGCATCGACATCTTGCCTAGTACCTTGCCGTACGAAGTGAGAGCCTTTATTGCCTGGCCCGGTACCACCACATCAGATATTGCAGCATTACCATCAGCTCATCGTGTGCAGGTAGAGTTCGTTATTAACAAAGTCAAGTTAGCCAGTAATGGTGACCCATTACTAGATAGCAACGATAATCTAGTATATGAACAGCTGTTATCCCCGCTATCCATAGACATGCCCACTCTTGTCACCCGCCGATTAACGCTGTCATTCAAAGGCGCGACGGTCGATGATCAAACTTGGATTGATACCACTTGGGACGGGGAAGGAAAGCCCTGTTTAGTAAGTAATGTAGAAGCCGTTTTTAGGCTTGAGGGAGTGGATGTCACTCCGGCAGGTACGCGTGGGGCAGTTGATTTTTGTAGGGTAGACAACCGGCTTAATATCACCATCCGTCGTGATTCCGAGACTTACAACAGTAAAAGTTTTACAAATATTGGTGGCCACAACTACCACGCTCTGCAAACCTATGCATTTCAGGGTTCAGAGCGTTTGATCGAAGAGCGTGCCGCAAAATTGCTGGCAAGCATTGCGGCTAATCCCGACGATACCATTTTGAAAGATGACACCCTGGGTGAATACCTGCACCTCGTTGGTTTTAAATTCATGGACTACATTACCTCCTCTGCAAAAGAAATAGGGGTACTCCATGGTAGCACGGTCGATAGCGGGAACCATATTGGCTTAACTGCCACTGCAATGAAGGTAAGTTATGTGTTTGATCTGCCTTTTGCGGTATCTAGAGGAGGGCTGCTAATTGATGTGCCAGGAGGCTTATTTGGACCTAGAAATATCATTGATGGCTCGAATGATTATGACAGCTTTCTGCTTGACGGTTATGCTGCTTCTGCATACGAATCCTACATCTGGCAGGAACATGCAAATCTAGACGCGGTAAGTTCGGTGCGGGGCATTCAGTTCGCTAATGATATGGGAATTCCAGTCGTGATTTTGACGACAAGTGCTGAAGTAGATACTAAATTGAACCAATCCTGCCTCTCATCACCCGATGATTTAAATTATTCCGTTAATCAAATCAACGTTTTAAAAGCATTGCTGACTGATGGCTACAAAAAAACAATATCTGACGGTACAAATACAGCACAGTATACTGATGGTTACACAAAAATTACTCTGCCAGCCTGTCGTATACAATATGAAGATTGGCTTGGTGCTGTTTGGGTGGCAGAATATAACAAAGAAGTGGGAATTCTGGATGGATATATACTTTCTGAGGACACATTAACCTTAACTGAGGAGCAGATACTTACCAAAATTTCCAATCCCATAAATTACACCATCTCCGGCGGCTACGTGCTCGGTGGGGGCTATACTCTTTCGACCCCTCCCTCATTGACGTTTGATCTTTCACTAAACACGGGCTTCCAAAATCAGATAGACGAGTCCGTCTATCAATCACTTAGCAATGATTTAAACAGCAGTACTACTATTAATACTCCAAACTTGGGTAATGGCTCTGGTCAAGGCAACACGCCCAACACTTCTTCAAGCGGTGACCCTGTTAATCTAGTCTCCGGTAATATGTACATACAAGAGGCGGATATCACTCTTAAAGGCCTTGGTGGATTAAACATTGTCTTCGAACGGTTTTACAACTCTCATGCGCGCAAGGACGGCCCGTTGGGCTATGGCTGGACTCATAGTTTTAATCACTATCTAAAGTTTTTCGATGTCGATAGCAATGGCGATAGCGATAATCTTACTAGTCAGGTCTTTTGGGTCGATGGCACTGCAAGTACTAGCAATTTTACCGTCGTTGGCGATGCTACCGGTGTGCCGCTTAGTACGACTCTGATTAATCCTAAAGGCATTAATGTAACGGCAACTCGTGAAGCCAATGGCGAATACAGCATCAAAGAAAAGAATGGCCTTACATTCTATTTTGAGAATGTTGCTGGCTCACCTGATACTACTGCAAAATTAATTCGCGTTGTCGATAAAAATGGCAACACCCTTCGCTTTGCCTATAGTGGCAATAATTTGCAAACCGTTACCGACGATCTTAGTCGCAACTTAACGTTCTACTACGATGACGGTAATGCGCATATTACCCGTGTGGTTGATTGGGTTGATCGCACCTATCGTTATAACTATGACACTAGCAACAACCTTGCTAGTTACGAGCCACCGCTCGCTGTGGCAGGCATAGAAGCATCGACAACTTATACATACTACCTCGCTGCGGATGGTCAGAATCTTGATCATGCTATGGAATCTTTCACCAAACCGAATGGCGATACCATGACGTTTGAGTATTACACCAATGGGAAGGTGTTCCGTCATACGAACAGTCATGGAAAAAGTTTTACATTTAGGTACAACACCTTCCGCCGTGAGACCACTACCGTTAATGAACGCGGCATCAGTCAAACTTATCTGTTCAACGAATGGGGTCAACAACTCCAACACGTGCAGGGCGATGGTTCCCGGCGTACGTACGAATACAACGATACCGATAACCCACTTAACGAAACCACCGTCCGCCATGCTCTCGGGTACGAAACCCTGCATGAATATGACTCAACAGATGGTGATTTGAAGAAAAGCACATTACCTGATGGCAGTACCCTGGAGTACTACGGTAAGAATGCTTTCCACCAATATTGCACCGTAATAGATGCTGCCAGTAATTACAGCCTGAGCCGGTATGATGCCAACGGCAACAGAACTCAATCCATTGCGTTGAAGAAGGGCGTAGTATTAACAAAAGATCAGGCAAAAGATTGTAATTATGTACCTCCTGCAACTGACATCCTGGCGTGGACAATCAATACGTATAATACGAACGGCGATTTATTAACCAGCAAACGTGTGCGCGATTTTGTTACGCAAACGGGCCCGTATATCGAGTACTTCTACGATGCCAAGGGCTTAAACCCCACCACCGTCAAACGTTGCGGCATGCAACATGACAACAATGACAATCTGGTTTCTTACTGCGTAAACGGAACCCAGGTCTTTGATTCCCTGGGCAGAATGACCATCGGAGTCGGTGCTGACTTCTACGAGTTTGGCATTGAATATGATACCAATGGCCGGATCGCTCGTAAGACTGATACCCTCGGCGAATGGCGTGACTTCAGTTATGACGACAGTGGCAACCTCGTCCGCACACACCTGCTGGGTATGGGCAGCGACGGCAAAATGGGCATGCAGGTCTACAACACCATTGAATACGATACCCTGAACCGACCAACGTCGACAAAGAACAAAGCCGGTTTCACCAGCCGTACCGAGTACGACGAAATAGGCAACATACTGCAAGTCACCAACCCAGATGGCTACAGCATTCGTTTTGAATATGACGGTATGAATCGACCGACACGTGCCTTCGACGAACAGGGCCATGAAGTCAAAACAGACTACGACATCGGCGGTCGTCCCATCACCACTACCGACCCTAACGGTAATGCCACTCAGTACGAATACTATGGTGCGGAAGAAAATGGCCGACTGAAGCTGGTCACCACACCCGACAGCCGCACCCTGCAATATTTTTACGACAATAACGGCAACGTCATCCGCACGCTGGATAACACCGCCCGTGAAAACCTCACCGACTTTGATTCACTGAACCGACCCGTACGTACCGTGGGCTCAGTGCACAACAGTTACGGTATGCTTTCCATTCGTCAGGTCACTGTCACGGAATATAACAATCTCGGCTTTGTTACCAAAATCCGCGCGGGTTACACCGCCGATACCTCCGGCGCAGTCGGCTCAGATGTGTTGGCAGACCAGGCCATCTATGCCTACGATGATTTCGGTCGCCAAATCACCGCAACCGATGCGAACGGCAAAGTGACAAAAAGCTTTTACGACACACACGGCAATCTTAAGCGGACCGAATCACCCAATGGCCACATTGTCAGCTACAGCTACGACGATACCCGCAACGGCCTGCTGACCACACAAACCGCAAAACTGTCCGCGAGTGATCCGACCCCGCACATCACCCGTTACGAATACAATGTGCTCGGCCAAATGACACAAGTCATCGCCCCGGAAGTGACCTACACCTATGGTTATGACGAAGCGAACCGATTGACGACTATCACCGACAGCCGAGGCAGCAAAGTCTTAACCTATGACTACAGCCCCGGCGGCCTGCTCAACAGCGTTGCCGACAGTGACGGCAAACGCACCGACTTTCTCTACGATGCTGCCAGTCGCCTCACGGCCATGCTCGCCGCCAATGGCGACCGAGTGAACTTTATCTTCGATGCCGGTGGCAGGCTGCGCGAAACCAGCATCCCCAATGGCCTTAAAGCACAATACAAATATGACGCCGGCAACAACCTGCTCAGCCTGAAAAACAGCACCAGCGCAGGCATCGTCAGCCAGCATGACTACACTTATGATGCCGTCGGGCGTCGCGCGACCCATCTGGAAAACATCGCCGGTACCAGTACCGACTACCAATATAGCTACGACAACCTGGACCGGGTAACGGACGTTAAAAAAGACAGTGGCACCACGCTGGTCGAGCAATACAGCTATGACCCGTACAACAACCGCCGCACCCGAACACCCAATGGCGGCAACACCTATTTTTATCAATACGATGCCGCACAACAACTCAACCAGATCCTCACCGGTTCAGACACCGGTACGCAAGCCGCCAGCTTTACCTATGACGACAAAGGTAACCTGACGTTCAAAAGCGAAGGCGGCGTAACTCGTACCTTTACCTACAATGCCCTTGATCGACTCAGTCAGGTGGCTGGCAACGACATCAGCACCGAAACCTACACCTATGACCACCAAGGTCGGCGCATTGAGAAAAATGTCGGTGGTGCAATCAATCGTTATACCTACAGCGGTATGAGCATTTGGGCCGAATTTGGTGCCACCTGGGGTGATGCACTGGCGTATTACAACTACACCGGGGTGGATAAAGCGGTTATCCGCAGTACGCCAAATACCGCCGATACCCGTTACTACCATAACGACGGTTTGGGTTCGGCCGTGGCCGTCACCAATGCCGCTGGCGCAACACAGGCCAGCACCCGTTACGACAGTTGGGGTACTGTGATTGCCGGCGGAGGTGTTCCGCAGTTTGGGTTTACTGGGCGCGAGCCGGATGCTACCGGGCTGATGTATTTCCGGGCGCGTTATTATGATCCGGGCATGGGGCGCTTTACCCAGCGTGATCCTATTGGGTTTGCGGGGGGATTGAATCCTTATACTTATGTTAATAACTCGCCGCAGAATTTTACGGATCCGTTGGGGTTGGCGCAGGCGGCGGTTAGTGTTGGGGGGAGTCAGGGGTCGAGTTATGCGGGGAATTTTACTACGGCATCGGCTCAAGGGACTACTTTTACAGGTCAAAATGCAGTGCTATCAGCTCAGTCTGCTGAATGTTTAAGTTGCCACGGCATTGATAGCAGTCAGTTTACGGGGAACTTTCCTTCCGACAGTGAACAACGAGCCGGGGCGGCATTTGTCCTTGGGGCGGCTGCGACACTTCCAGCCTCTGGGGCTGTTGCAGCAGTATCGGTAGGAGGTCGAGCAATTGGGTGGGCGGTTAGTGCGATGAATAGTGGGCGTGCTGCTGTTACTTTGGGTGCTGACTTGGCGGTAACGTCTTTGCCAGTTATTACCAGACCCGTTGTACAAGAAAGTGCTCTTGCTTTTTCTACGAGTATGTTTCCTGGAGCGCCGGTGATAAGTGGGGCTAGCTTAGTTATTCCTGCTGCTGGTGTAGCAGGTTTTGCTATTGGTTCTGCAATACCCCCACATGAGCTTCTCAGATGATAGCTCTAGATAAAATAGATATTCCTATGGTTGTTATAGGAGCATCAATTCTGTTTGCAGGAGTTAATATTCTTATTCGAGGAAATATTTGGAATATAGTGCTTGGTGATGAGCGATATATTATCGGGGGTATAGCGCTTTTAGCTGGCTTATGCATCACAGTTTTAGGATTCAGAAAGCTGCAGAGGGTCAAATAGGGTCAAATAGGGTCAAATAGGGTCAAATAGGGTCAGAGAACAATTGTTCCTAATATAAGCACCAAACAATAAATAAATTTACAA
>CAYNYJ010000100.1:0-8902 GCA_964401355.1 uncultured Ectothiorhodospiraceae bacterium
CAGTTAAGTGAATTATCCTTAACTGGGGTGTATCAATCAATTAGACCATGTCAATATAGCTCGCTGCCACAAGGATTAGTGGAAGGTCTTTTTCATTTTTCATCACTTCAAAGAAATTTTGAGAGTCCTTGGAAAGATGTTCTATTGGTAATATTTTCCGCTTGGGCATTTTTCCTCCCCCTCACTTGCTCGCCGCGTAACATCTATTGATAAGAAATGATATGAACCTATTGAGAGGTCGTTAGTTTCTTCTCTGCTCATAAACATATCACAGAATTCAGGTTGTTATTGAGGCAGGAAAAGAGAAAATATTTCCTCTTTTTCTGCTTTAAATAATAAATCGTGAGTTTTAGTGATTTTTTTTAAAGTATTATTTTGAAATGGGAATGTGATAGCCATGTTGGCGTATCAGAGAGCGCGCGGTTTTATTTTTTATAAATTGGATAAACGCCCGTGCTGTTGGCGTGTTTTTAATCACAACAGCCTGCTGAATAATGGGTGTGTACAGGGATTGCGGTGGCTCCCAGTACGACCCGGTGATTTGATTGCCGTTTGCAAAGACCTGAGCCGCCGCGACAAAACCCAGTTGCGCATTGCGGGTATAGACGAACTGATAAGTTTGGCCGATGTTTTCTCCGCGCACTAAGCGCGACTGTAATTTTTTCCACAGACCGCGGGCCTGTAAAATTTCTCGGGCGGCGAAACCATAGGGGGCCAATTTAGGGTTAGCGATGGCGAGTTTGCGGAAGTTGCCGGTGGCCAGCACCTCGGCGTTGGCATCCAGCCGGTTTGCATCGGGACTCCACAACACCAGCCGCCCCTGCGCGTAGGTGAAGCGCGTACCCGGCACGGCGATGCCTTCTTTTTCCAACAAGGCAGGGCGGCGTTGGTCGGCGGCAAAGAAGATATCGAAGGGTGCGCCGTGTTTGATCTGCGCGTAGTGCTTGCCGGTGGAGCCGAAGGCGAGGCGCACGGTGTGGCCGGTTTGTTGTTCAAACTGTTCGGCCAGCAAGATGGCGGTGCGGCTGAAATTGGTGGCGACGGCGATGCGCAATTCGGCGGCTGCAGCCGATGCGGTGCCGCATAGCAGGCTCACTAAGAGTAAGCCGTGAAATGCGGCAATCATTACGTTGCCGACCGGCCAGGCTGCACCACGTCTGCGGGCGAATTTCAAGGCTGTTGTGCGATAGTGGGTTTGGTACACTGCGCGTCTGGTACTTTTCATTTTTTGTCTTTAAATGTTGCTTGGTTTGAAACTGTGTGCCGCCATAAAACGCTTGGTTCTCGTTCCGGTAGGGTGGGCACCGTCCACCAAAGCACCCTGTCGAATCCATAAATGGTGGGCAGTGCCCACCCTACTGTGAGAAATTTCAGGATTAATAACAAGTAAGTTTTATTGATTAAATTGAAGATCCGTTGAGAATTTAATTAAATTTCCATCACTAGCCGTATTTTCTACTCTCGAATATTACAGGTATTTCATGAACATCGAATCACGCATTGCAGATGAGTTGGGCGTTCGCCTGGCCCAGGTTGAGTCTGCCGTTAATCTGTTGGATGAGGGTGCTACGGTGCCGTTTATCTCTCGCTATCGCAAAGAGGTGACGGGGGGGCTGGACGATACCCAGTTGCGCAACCTGGAAGAACGTCTGATTTACCTGCGCGAACTGGAAACGCGTCGTGCTGCGGTACTGAAGAGTATTGATGAGCAGGGCAAGCTGACCGAGGCGCTAACTGCCGCGATCAATGGCGCGGAGACCAAGACCCGTCTCGAAGACCTGTACGCACCGTACAAACAAAAACGTCGCACTAAGGCGCAGATTGCCCGCGAGGCGGGTATTGAGCCGTTGCTGGATGCGGTGCTGGCGGATCACGATCTTGATCCACAAATAGCGGCTGTAGATTTTTTTAACAAAGAGCTCAACGCAGAGGCCGGTTTTGCCGATGCCGCTGCGGTGCTGGATGGTGCCCGGCAGATTTTCATGGAACGCGCTGCCGAAGAGGCCGATTTGGTCGGAAAGCTGCGCGATTATGTGTGGGACAACGGCCTGATGACCTCGGAAGTGGTGAAGGGTGAAGAACAGAAAGGCAGCAAGTTCGCCGATTATTTTGAGTTTTCCGAGGCTCTGAAAAAGGTGCCGTCGCACCGTGCGCTGGCGTTGTATCGCGGTCGCACCGAGGGCGTGTTGCGGCTGAAAATCAGGGTGCCGGGGCAGGATGATCTGGAGTCGCCGCTGGATCGCGGTATTTGTGAATCCATGGTGGCGGCGCATTTCTTTCCTTGTAAGAAGTTGAAGAATGAAGGTCGGCCAGCAGATAAATGGCTGGGTGAATGTGCGCGTTGGGCCTGGCGCATCAAGATCGCCATGCAGCTGGAATCGGAACTGAACATGCGCCTGCGCGAGGCGGCGGAGGAAGAGGCGATTCGCGTGTTCGGTGAGAACATGCGCGATTTGCTACTGGCCGCACCCGCCGGGCAACTTATCACCATGGGTCTGGATCCGGGCCTGCGTAGCGGCGTCAAAGCCGTGGTGGTGGATGCCACCGGCAAGCTGCTGGAGTACGTTACTATTTTTCCGCATGCGCCGAAAAATCAGTGGGATCAGTCGATGGACGTGCTGGCCAAACTGGCGGAAAAACACAATGTGGATCTCGTCAGTATCGGCAACGGCACCGCCTCGCGCGAGACCGACAAGCTGGTGCAGGAACTCAGCAAAAAATACAGCGCCTTGCGTTTCAGCAGTTTGATGGTGAGCGAGGCGGGTGCCTCGGTGTATTCCGCCTCCGAACTGGCGGCGCGCGAGTTCCCGGATCTGGATGTGACTTACCGTGGCGCGGTGTCCATCGCCCGGCGTTTGCAAGACCCGTTGGCGGAACTGGTGAAGATTGACCCCAAGGCCATCGGTGTCGGTCAGTATCAGCACGACGTGAATCAAACCCGGCTGGCAAAAAAACTCGAAGCGGTGGTGGAAGATTGCGTGAACGCGGTGGGGGTGGAAATCAACACCGCCTCGGCACCATTGCTGGCGTGTGTCGCGGGCCTGACGGAAACTCTGGCGACTAATATTGTCGAGTACCGTGAGGCCAATGGTGCCTTTCGTAATCGCAAGCAATTGTTAAAAGTGGCGCGCCTCGGCCCCAAGGCCTTTGAACAAGCCGCCGGTTTTTTGCGTATTCGTGAGGGTGATAATCCTCTGGATGCCTCTGCCGTGCATCCTGAAGCCTATCCGTTGGTGGAAAAAATCATTCAGCAGAGTGGTCGCAAGATCACCGATATCATCGGTGATAAAGCCTTTTTGAAGGGGCTGGCCGCCAATGACTTTGTGGACGAGAATTTTGGGGAGCCGACGGTGCGTGACATCTTCGGCGAACTGGAAAAACCCGGACGTGATCCACGTCCCGAATTTAAAACCGCCACCTTTAAGGATGGCATCGAAAAGGTATCCGATCTGGAACCGGGCATGATCCTTGAAGGTGTGGTCACCAACGTCACCAACTTCGGTGCCTTTGTGGACATCGGCGTACATCAGGATGGTCTGGTGCACGTCTCGGCCTTGGCCGACAAATTCGTCAAAGACCCGCGTGAAGTGGTGAAGACCGGACAAGTGATCAAAGTCAAAGTGATGGCGGTGGATCTGCCGCGAAAACGCATTGGTTTGAGCATGCGTCTGACAGACGACGTGCGAAATAAGCCGCAGGATGATATGCAACGTGATCGCCCGGTGAACCGCAAGTCAAAATCGACGAAATCGTCGAATAAACAGTCGGTGAATCAGGGTAGTAAAAACAGCGCGATGGCGGATGCATTTACAAAATTGAAGCAGGGTTAGTGATGCAGAGTTAAGGTCCGCAGATTCTAAAAACTTATGTGCCGTATTTTGTCATTCGACTACGCACTTTTTTAATGTAATCACGAGTTTCTTTGGCCGGTAAATGTCGGCGTAAATGTTGGTACAGGCCTTCGGCACTGAGTTTATTGATTTTTTTCATAGCATGTCGGCGCCATGAAAAGCGGCTGGGGTAATTACGTTTGGTATAGCGTCCCGTGAAGGAACGAATGACGCTGTCGGCTCCGGCATTGTATGCGGCAATGGTTGCCCAGATGCGTGCCTCGGGGTCTTTGATTTTTTTGAACCATTTGTAATACAGCAGGTGAAGGTAGGCGACGCCTAACTGGATATTGTTGTCTGGATCGTACAGATAACGTTCTTTGACGATTTTGTCTTTTGCATATAAGAATCGATAGGCATCACGTGCGCCGGTACGTGGCACCAGTTGCATCAAGCCGAAAGCCGGGATGGGAGATTTTGCTCTGGGGTTGAAGGCGCTTTCGGTTTCGATCACGGCATAAACCAGTGCTGCAGGAATGTCGTGTTCCTGAGCGTAAGTGTTGACGCTTTCACTAAATTTTTGTGCGCGGAGGCGAATGTGGTCCGGCACTAGTCTGAACTCGGCGCTGATGACTACACGCTGCCGGCCATCTTTGCCAGTGAGTGGGCGGATTTTCATAGTGGCGGCGATGGCTTTGGCAAACTCGGAAAGTTCTTCCAGATCGAGGGGCGAGTTATCGATATTGGCCACCAGACCCGCCAGCACTGCGGTTTGCTTACTGCGGGGTGGAGTGGGTCGTTTGGTAATCTCGATAATGGAACGCGTGTCTGGGCCCTGGGTGACGGTTTTTTTAATCGCCGTCAGCAGTTTCCGATGGAGGCTGCGGGCATTTTTGGCGATACTGGGCTTTAAGGCCAATTCAATTTTTACCACACCTTCGCCGTAATCCACGATGCTGCGTTGTTTGAAATTATTACGGTAGGTGACATCCTGTTTTGAATCGGGAACGATGGCCTCTTTACCCCAAACCTTTGCTATTTTTTTTTGATATTGCCGGAAGGCTTTTTGGAGTCTTTTTTCGTATTTCTTATGAGCGACTGAGAGCTTTTTTTGGGTTTTGCTGGTGGCTGCTTTATGTTCCGTCATGTGGCTGGGTGAATGGTTCGCCACACTCGCCGCGGGGGCCAGGATTAAGCCCAATATAATCAATGATGTAATAGCGTGGTTCTGCATTTTAACAGTCGTCCGAAGTGCATCCGACAGGGAAAGGAAATCTGTTGAGTGTAGTGTCTGATCTTAAAATAGGGTGTTGAACAGGGTGTTGATGCAGGTCACAAAATAGACGATGGCTGTGGGTGGCAATATTCAGATAATATTGCCGCTGTATTGTGGGCAGGATGTTTGGCTAGCTTGCGTTGCAGGGGTGGACGCCGATTCGGGAGTTGTTGCTTCAGCTCAAGTAGTTGTGAGGATCAATCTGTCTTTTTTCAGGTTTTGGTGATTGCAGCGTGGCTGGCGTTATCCCTTACCCGGAACAATGCGGGGTTGCATTGCATTACACTGAGAGTGGCCATGTACAGCACCGTTCATAATGCAGACGCGTCCACCCTGAATGCGATAAGAAAAGAGGAGTCTTCTCAGTCTCCCCTTTTTTGGATGGTCATTATTAGTTGTTTATTGAGTTGTTATTTAATTGTTACTTAACGACAGTGGCATCGGACACAAATAGGATTTTGTCGAAGGTACGATGCAGACTTTTGCTGTTGAAGTTATGCATGACTGCGGCACCAGCCCATTGCACGGTGTCTTCGAGTTTGACGCGCATTATGGTGGCGGCAATCCACACTGGTTTGCCGGCGCCGGTATCGACACTCATGTAGGTGTAACCGGAGGCGTGCATCATTTTTTTGACGACACCCTGCTTGGGTAGTTCCTTGGCGGTATCAATAGCGGTCTGCTGTTGAGGCATCGTTGTGTCACCGGGAGGCTGTGTTTGCGAAGAGGTTTGAGCCGCAGGCGCTGCGCTTTGCTGTGGTGCTTGGGTGTCAGTGGATTCTGAACAGCCGATGAGGCTGAGCAGGGTGGCGATTAAGGCCATAATAAAAAGTTGTTTCATTTGAAGTTATCCCCTCGTAATTTCAGCGTCCACTGTAGCATATGCGGGGCTTTGGGGCAGTATCGAGGGGTCAGTTGTTGGGCGAGGCGCTGGTGGTTTGTTACTCGTTCCTTGCGCTTAGGTACTCGACATTTTTTAGGAAAACCGCATGGATAGATCGACTGCGCGGATATCCTTGGTGATCGCACCCACGGAAATGAAATCCACTCCGGTTTCGGCAATGGCGCGTACGGTGTTCAGTGTGACGCCACCGGAGGCTTCCAGTTTGGCGCGGCCGGCGTTGATTGCCACCGCCTGGCGCAAGGTGTGGCAATCCATATTGTCCAGTAGAAGTTGATCGGCGCCGGCATCCAGTGCCTGTTGCAGCTCATCGAGGTTTTCGACTTCCACTTCAACGGTCAATTTCGGTTGCTGCTGGCGGGCTGTGGCGACGGCGGCAGCGATGGAGCCTGCGGCGAGGATGTGATTTTCCTTGATGAGGAAGGCATCGAAGAGGCCGATGCGGTGATTGCGTCCGCCACCGCAAACCACGGCGTATTTTTGTGCGGTGCGCAGGCCGGGCAGGGTTTTGCGGGTGTCGAGAATCTGTGCGCCGGTGCCTTCGATGGCGCGTACAAATTCACGGCTGCGGGTCGCGGTGGCGGAAAGGGTTTGCAGAAAATTCAGTGCGCTGCGTTCGCCGCTGAGCAGTGAACGTGAGTGGCCGGTTAATGTACACAGGGTTTGCTTGGCGACGATGGCATCACCGTCGCGGGCCTGCCAGTTTATGGTGATGGCAGCATCCAGTTGCCGGAACACTTCATCAAACCAGGCGCTGCCACACAGCACGGCGTGTTCGCGGCTGATGACTCGTGCGCTGGATTGGGCTTCGGCGGGAACCAATGCGGCGCTGATGTCGCCACTGCCGAGGTCTTCGCTCAGTGTGGCCTGTACGTGTTGTATGAGGTCGGCAGGCAGGGGCAGCGTCGTCATGGTCTTAACTGTCGTTCCGTTTCAAAACCAGCAGACGATAGGTTTTATAGCGTTCAAATACCGCCTGGGTGCGATGGCCTGTGAAATATTTGTATTTCTGTTTTTCGATCTTTTTGCCCATAACAAACGTGAAAACCCGTTTAATGCTCTTCCAGGTGAACGGATAATTTTCTGTCAGAAAACGATTGATGGTTTGTCCGGCGGGTAGCAGTCGTAACATCAATGTGTCGTCCAGCAATTTAATGTTAGGGCTGACCTTGGAGGTAATGTCTTCGTCATGCAGTAATGTGAAAGGGTGCTTTTCCAGTTCGGCATAAAACTTGTCCATCTTGTGGCCGCCGCCGAAACTTTTATCGCCAGGCTGGCCGTCGCCAGCATGTTCGGTTTTAAAAAAATCACAAATGACGATAATGCCGCCGGGCTTGAGAATTTGCGCCAAAATCGGAAACGAGGCGGACATGGGAATGTACTGGTAGCTCTCGCTGAACAGCGCGGCGTCGTAATGTTCGCGGTATTTATCGATGGGAAATTGCTCGAAGGTCGCTTCAAACAGCGTTGCCGGGTTTTGCTTGGGACGGTTGGAGTGCTCGGCCAAACGCTGGCGCACCTGCTCGGCCAGTTTGGGTGCAGGCACCAGACCATCGGCGACAAAACCGCGATCCAGCAATTGGCCGAGGATGTGGCCAGTGCCGCAGCCGATGTCGATGACATGGGTATCGCCACCTTCTGGCGAGGGTAGGGCGTTGATGATCTGGTTGGTGTAACGTTGTTGAGCCTCGGCCATATTGGCGAAACTGAGCGGCAAATCATCGTCCCACAGGCCGTAATGGAGGTCATCGACGCCAAGAATCTGCTGGCCCAATACCAGCCCCAGTTCTTTGCTGTTCATTGTGTCTTTTTTAACGGAAGAGCTCACGATGGGGATCTCACTGTGCCTGTTGTTAATGAAAATGTGTTAATGAAAACGTGTTCAATGCAAACTGAATAACGGTTGTGCTTCAATAAAAGTAAGCATGACTAAAAGCGGCACCGTGTATGGCGCCGCGTGGCTGATTTTAATGGCTTAGTCGTTTGCAGACAAGTGACGAAATTATTGGTGCTGGACCGCGAAGTTAAAATATGTGTCGTCAGGCATTCGCATGATGGCCGATGTAATCGCGGCATCATCGGCATTTGTGTGAACTTCCGCGATAAATGAACGATCGATTTTGAGGGCATCCAGGGGGAAGCGTTTTAGGCAGTTCAGTGAAGAGTAGCCTGTGCCGAAGTCATCTACCGAGAGTGATATTCCCAAGTCTTTTAATTGGTGGAGTGCATTGATGATCGATTCCACGCCGAGCATCAGAATGCCCTCGGTTAATTCCAATTCCAGATGTCATCAATCAGATGAATGCTGCCCATGGATTATGATTCAACGTAGATGGGCATAAACACGTGCGGGCCATACGTCAGGCGGAAGATGCTGCTGGTTTTTTCAAGCGTGAGCGCAGTGGCGTGCTGGTGTATGTCGTGATTATCGTCCGTGCTGTGGTGGTGGTCGGTGGTATAGTGCGAAAAAATTGTGCTATTCTGCCGGTGCATGAATGCTGCAATTATATGAGGGATGGATTCGAATCCGGAGAGGAGGTCGCGCGCCGTGGCGCTATCAGTGAATACCATGCTGGCGGAAATGTTGGCACCTAGCATTGAGGCCAATCCTTTGAGTTGCTGTTGTGCATTGCTGCGAATAGAAACCACCTCACTGGCCACAAATGCGGTGGTTGAAATCAACAGCACACTGCCTGCCACGGCCAACATCAAAATGCTTAGCTTGTGTTTCTTTAGTCAGTCAGAGTCGCAAATACTTGAGTCGACAAAGTAACATAATTTGAAATGGGGAAGTCACGTAAAACGTTTGCTTCTCGTCCAGATTGCAATATTGCGCAGAGTTACTACCCAGTCGCCTGAAAAGGATACTGCTTCTTTTTAAAATCCCGGTCGTCA
>CAYNYJ010000101.1:0-8678 GCA_964401355.1 uncultured Ectothiorhodospiraceae bacterium
ACGGTGGATTTAAGTAACATGAGTAGTATTCATTATTAGTGACTTGTTAGTATCTGGAATGAAAGGGTGCATCACTTATTACAAAAGTAAGTAAGATGCTATTTGTGGGTATCGGTACTAGAGGGGGAGCATTAGGAGAATAGGGTTTTAGGCATGTCGCCTAGCTTGCCGTATTTGAATGCGGCAATCATAGAAGCACCCTTAATATGGTGATTAAAAGAACCAACTTCCGGGCGGCCAGTTTATGCGTAATATAGTTTTTCCCACGGAGTTTGCTCGTGTAAAAAAGAAGAGTCAGTCAACGGTGGTGAACCAACAATAGGAAGCAGGCTAATGGTGCAGGCTGTGGCAACCAACCAGACAATACTGCTGGTAGGCGGAGGTGGCATCTCAGCTGCCGCAGCGGCAGACATGCATCAAGTACTGTTCAACGATAGTCGATTAGTAGGGCATAGATTTTTTGTATAGGGGATTTAATCTTTCTATGCTCGACGACTACCCATTTTAAAGATAACCTGACGGCCAATAATAATAACTTTTCGGCCAACTATTTTGAGGATAATCTAAATGTTCATGATCAATCCCTTTGCCGAGCTTTCGGCATCCATACCTCCTAATGTTATGCAGGGGTATCTCATCTTGATGGTGCTACTGGTTGCTGGCGGTACAATCATCGACATGATTCATAAGAAAAGCGCGCAGTACTTTTTCGAAAATTCGAAAAAAGCGCAGGCGGCTGCGAAGCGGCCAGTGGGGGCTGGAGAAAAAGTCGGTCTTGCAATTTCAACCGTTGCGAGCGAAGTGTTAACGTCTTCTGAGTTCTGCAACACAAAACGCCGACTTTCCCATCTTTTGATTATGTACGGTTTCATACTATTTGTTGTGACAACGGCCATCATGATTTTTGGCTATCCATCATCAGAGACGCCGAGCATCCTGCCACAACTTTGGCATACGGGCGCGTTGATGCTAGCTATTGGTGGATACTGGTTCTGGTTTTTTATCCGCGTTGATGTATCTGCGGAAGGTCTTTCATGGTATCGCTTCGAACGTGCGGATTTGTTTATCGTCTCGCTTTTAGCAACCTCGACGTTCGGATTAATCTGGTCTTATACGCAGTCACAGGGTATTGAAGGATGGTCAACCCTGTTGTTTGCGTTGTTCATTGCTTCAACGACGATGCTTTTTGGCAGCGTACTTTGGTCCAAGTTTGCACATATGTTTTTTAAGCCTGCTGCCGCTTTCCAGAAAAAAGTCACCAGAGCGGATGGTTCAAAAGAGAATTTGCCTCTTGATTATGATTTGTCAGATCCTGAGGTGCAGAAAAGGTTTCCGGATATCCCTCAATATATGGGCAAGAACCCACCTAACATGGGGCTTGGGATCAAGCGTGAGTCACCAAACCACTACTAATACTTATTTAACTTATTAACTTTAAAGTAGAGAAATATTATGCCAACTTTTGTATATATGACTCGTTGTGATGGTTGTGGAGAATGCGTTGACATCTGCCCATCAGACATCATGCACATCGATAAAACACTTAGACGTGCTTACAATATTGAACCTAACATGTGCTGGGAGTGTTACGCCTGTGTAAAAGCCTGCCCTCATCAAGCCATTGATGTTCGTGGTTACGCAGATTTCGCTCCACTGGGCCACTCGGTACGCGTACTTCGTGATGAAGAAAAAGGCACTATTGCCTGGCGTATCAAGTTCCGCAACGGTAAAAAAGACATGGAGCTACTGGCGCCGATCACGACCAAACCCTGGGGCACGGGACAGCCACAGCTAGCTGATGTGACAGCACCCAGCAATGAAATGCGTGACGGTGAGTTATTGTATAACGAACCTAAGTATGTCTGTATGGATGACAGAGCTTTACCGACGCTGAAATCGAATGGCTTGGCACTTAAAGAAGGGGTTTACTACTAATGGGCTACAAGACAATTATTGAAGACGATATCGATGTCTTAGTCGTTGGTGCTGGTTTAGGCGGTACAGGTGCGGCATTTGAAGCAAGGTATTGGGGACAGAACAAAAAAATTGTTATTGCAGAAAAAGCCAATATCGATCGTTCTGGTGCGGTAGCTCAGGGTCTTTATGCGATTAACTGTTACATGGGTACACGCTGGGGTGAGAACAACCCAGAAGATCATGTGCGTTATGCGCGTATGGATTTGATGGGTATGGTGCGTGAGGATTTGGCCTTTGATATGGCACGTCACGTTGATTCAGCAGTACACCTGTTTGAAGAATGGGGCCTGCCGCTGATGAAAGACCCTAAGACAGGTACATACCTGCGTGAAGGGCGCTGGCAGATCATGATACACGGTGAATCATACAAGCCTATTGTGGCCGAAGCCGCGAAGAAATCAGCAGACAAGGTATTCAACCGTGTCTGTATAACCCATTTACTGATGGATGATGCCAAAGAGAACCGCATTGCAGGTGCTGTAGGCTTCAATGTACGTACCGGTCATTACCACGTGTTCAAATCCAAGACTGTTATCTGTGGTGCCGGTGGCGCATCTAACATATTCAAGCCACGTTCCGTGGGTGAAGGCGCGGGTCGTGTTTGGTATGCACCATGGTCATCGGGTTCTGCGTATGGTCTTATGATCGATGCGGGCGCGAAAATGACCCAAATGGAAAACCGTATCGTACTGTGTCGATTCAAGGATGGTTACGGTCCTGTTGGCGCATACTTTCTACACCTCAAGACTTATACCCAAAACTGTCTAGGTGAAGAGTATGAATCCAAGTGGTTCCCCGCGCTAACGGAAATGGTCGGTAAAGAATACCTGGATACGGAAAATCAGCATTTGTCCCACAAACCTATCCCGACCTGTTTACGTAATCACGCATTTATCTCTGAGGTTAATGCTGGTCGCGGTCCCATTCACATGGTGACGATGGAAGCATTCCAGGATCCTCATCTTGAAGAAATCGGCTGGCATAACTTCTTGGGCATGACCGTTGGTCAGGCAGTACTTTGGGCGGCGACTGACGTTGACCCTAAATACGAAAACCCTGAATTAACCACTTCTGAGCCATACGTTATGGGTTCACACGCAACAGGTTGTGGTGCATGGTGCTCAGGCCCGGAAGATGTCTCTCCGGATGAATACTTCTGGGGCTACAATCGTATGACCACCGTCGAAGGCCTGTTTGGCGCGGGCGATGCAGTAGGTGGAACACCACATGCATTCTCATCAGGCTCTTTCACTGAAGGTCGCCTGGCGGCTAAAGCGGCCTGTAAATATATTGATGATGGCAAGGCAGATGGTATTCGCGTTTCCGACCAGCAGATCGCTGATCTTAAGACCAAAATCTACAAGCCAATGGAAACGTATACCGTATACCGTAACGAAATCGTTGCAGGTTCTGTTAATCCTAACTACATCAATCCTAGGCAGGGTCTTGATCGTTTACAGAAGTTAATGGACGAGTATTGTGCTGGATTTGGCGTGAATTACATGACCAATGAAAAACTTCTCACCATCGGCCTTAAGAAAATGAAGATTTTTGAGGAAGATTTAGAGAAAATTGCCGCTGAAAATATTCATGAACTACTGCGTGCATGGGAACTGAAACATCGGTTCCTTACTTCTGAAAGCGTATTCCAACATACCTTGTTCCGTAAAGAGACACGTTGGCCTGGTTACTATTATCGTGGTGATGCGATGAAATTAGATGATGAAAACTGGCATGTATTAACCGTTTCACGTCGTGATCCTAAAACGGGTGAATATACTCTGGAGAAGGCACCTCTTTACCATTTAGTGAGTGACAGCGAGGAGTAAGATTTAGTCATTTTTTGGATTTATTTTTTACGAGTGATGAAAAAGACCAACAACGTACTTGTTGGTCTTTTTTGTTTTTATAGTGTGTCGTTTTCAGGATAATGATAAAATGAGCACAATGAATATTTTAGATAAAACAGATGAAGAGATTTTAGAGTTGGCGCACCCGATGTGGGCTGATCTTGTCAAATACTCGAATGATGAAAATTATGGTGCGTTTACTCGAAAATTTTCCGCTTCAATGCTAATGGGTGCAAATGAAATCGAGATGGGCAAACAGTTTGCAAGAAGTGAGTTGACAAAAAATCTATCTGAAGATTACGACTATCTTGGCATGATACGTCGTGGTGAATATGTCACGGTTCTCTATAAACAGAGAAACACCAAAAAAGATGGTGAATGGCTGGGCAGGCTGGTGCTGGGTTATGAAAAGGATAAGGTAAGAATATTTGGTGCTACACTATTCTAGAGTAGACAGTTCCAGGAAAGGACAAGATAGATCAGCTTTATCTAAAACAGGCTTTACATTTATGTCAGATACAATACAAAATGAAAAATTCGTTGAACTCAATTATAAAGTCATCGATGAAAAAACCGGCGACGTACTCGTTACCGTTGATTATCCCATCGGTTATGTTCATGGCATCAATGATGTTATGAATGAAGAGGTGACAAAACACCTTGATGGTAAAAAAGTGGGTGACATCATCGAAGTGCCGATTGACATGAAAAAACTCTATGGAGAGAGAGACGAATCTTTGGTATTTACGGATAAAATCGAAAATGTCCCAGAGGAGTATCGGGAAATCGGTATGACCATCACCATGGAAAATGAAAAAAGTGAGCCTAAAAATTTTATCGTCACTCGCTTTGATGATAAGACATTAACCGTCGATGGCAATAACCCACTGTGTGGTAGAGACGTCGTATTCACATTGGAAGTATTAACCGTACGTGATGCAACGGATGAAGAAGTCGACCTGGGTGGCGCAGCAGATGCAGACCCGGACCTCAATGACTTACTTACTACCCAGTCGCCTGAAAAGGATACTGCTTCTTTTTAAAGTCCCGGTCGTCATGCCGGCGAATGCCGGCATCCAGGGAGGGTGGCAATACATGCAAGGCTGTATTTTAGGTTAATGTTGACAGGGTAACGGGCTTTGATATGTTTATATCCAGCTCCTGGATACCGGCATTCGCCGGTATGACGGTGGATTTAAGTAACATGAGTAGTATTCATTATTAGTGACTTGATAGTAACAAATGAAATTCTCAAACAATTATACTTTTTATCCAGACAATAAGGCGCTGGAAAAAGCGGTTGAGCATTATAAAGGCTTGGTGTCTGATGATGCTGCTAAGAATGCTAGCGCTGATAACAGGGCAGCTGTTGCGGATAATTTTATTTATACTCGCGGTAATTATGAACAACATCGATACAGCGCTAATGTGTTCGAAGACGCATGTGAGACTCTGGAAGCTGCGTTGGCGGATAGTTTGGCTGAACCTGAGTCAGAACAGTCGTGTTTAGATCAGGCCGAGATACATAATAGCCTGGGTAATATACTCGCCGCACGCGGGCAAAATTTAAGAGATGTCGACTTCTATAATCAGTCAATTACCGCATTTAAGAATGCGCTAGAAATATTGAGCCAGGAAAGCACGCCGCAAGCCTGGGCGGCGGCACAATCTAATTTGGGCACGGCACTACAGGCTTTGGGTAGACAAGAGTCAGACACAAAATTATTGAAATTTTCCATTGATGCTTATAGTGCTGCGTTATTGGAATATTCTCGAAAAGAAACACCGCAAAAATGGACGACGGTCATGTTTCAGCTGGCCGCGACTTTTCATACCTATGGCAGCCTTCTCAAAGGTAATCGTACTTTTCAAAAGTCAGTCGTAGCCTATAAAAATGCACTGGCGGAACTCGATGCTGATAATTACGCATTAGAGTTAGTTGCTACACATAATAATCGTGGTGCCGTGCTGCATCATTTGGCTGAATCAGAGGAAAATTCAGAACGCCTGGAAGAAGCAATAAGAGCATACGAAACGGGGCTGACCGTTTGCATGGAGCAACAGCTTCCCTTCCATCTCGCGGTATTATGTCGGGTGAATAAATCGACCGCTCGAGTCGTGTTAGCCGAGTTAACAAAAGATAGCGCGCTTGCCGAAGAAGTCGCCGATGAGTTTGAAGTGATTATCGAGTGTTTTCCACATGCGCTTCAGCCGCTATGCTTAAAACACTGCGAAGGGCAGTTAAGTAAGGCACAATTTTTGTCGCAAGAAAGCTAACTGACATGGCTAGTGACTGTATTTTTTGTACCTTCAGAGATGAGCGGATTCTAGGTGAATGTGAATACACAATAACGTTTATTGATACGTATCCCGCGACCCCTGGCCACACATTGATCGTTCCGAAGCGCCATTTTTCCTCTTATTTTGAAGCGACAGAAGCCGAACTTCTGGCTATTGGCAAGGCTATTCAGAAGGCTAAAGTTATTTTAGATAAAGAGTTCACGCCAGATGGCTACAACATTGGGATCAATGTTGGAGAGGCTGCTGGGCAGAGTGTCCAGCATTTACACGTGCATCTCATGCCAAGATATAAAGGTGATGTTGAGAATCCAAAAGGGGGTGTACGTTGGATTCTAAGGAACAAGGCAAACTATTGGGAAGACAAATAGTTTTCAATATCAAATACGCTCTGAAAGCTGATATTCTATATTTATAAACGCCCCAATATCTGCTAGAAAATGCACCATTCTTGCTCCGAAACCGACATCTGGACAGGTTTCACCCTTATCGATTGATAATGTCAGTACCACGCCTATTCTGGGAGATAAGTTGTGACTTTTGATCACTTTTAGAAGTTCTTCTTTGATGGGTTCGAGCTGTTTCAGAATGATTTCAGTCAGTTTATAAACATCGACATTATCAGTGCCGCTTTCCATTGAGACAGAGTCCGTAGTGACAGTCTCCGTCGACAATTCCCATGAGCTGATCACGGGTTTGTCCAGTTCGCTTTTGGCGCCAGCACTATTGACTGAGGTGGGTTCTATGCCAAGCAAGCGAGTGATGTCATCGGGGTTGAAGTGATAACCACTCAGTGCGAAGTAGACTCGTCCTTTATTAGAAGCCAAGATTTTTCCCTCCAGGATTGTGTTCTTATTCATTAACGGTAAATATATTCGACGATTATAACGTATAGGCTGAGCAGATGCGGCTCCTTGAAGATGAGGTAAAACAGCGGGTGAGGCTAAGGCCGTTGATTTCAGTATGGAAACCACTTTTATTAGTTAAGAATAGCCAGTTAAAAAAATATTATAGAAACATTCTGTTATGTTTCTGCTTCAAAAGATGTAGAGTTGCAAGTATATCGAGATAGTTTCTAGCTGCAGTTTCTTGTAGTGGCCATCACGATTTTTAGAGTAAGAGGTTACTTATGAGCGGATCCGGACCTAAAACCAGACCAAAAGTTCCTGAAGGCAAAACGCGCTATTTAACAACTCGTCAGAAGGCTATTACAGAGGGAGCGTTTTTTGTTGGCTATGACACCATCTGGGACTCTTTCCAGAAAGAGGTTGCCTATACAACTCCTAAAAAGCCATAAATCATTAAGTTGCACGTCTACAAGGAGGGAAGGTGTTGAGACGCACTTTTTTTGGCTGGATAGTTTAGCACTTATGCCGCTGCCGCCATAACTGGAAGCTGAGTTATCTCGAGATAACCTTTGGACAACACGTGCTGCAGTTTAATCTCATGGTATTCTTATAACCGACAAAATAATCTGCCTGACAAGAGTATGGTCGTAAATCAGAAGCTTGTCAGGCATGGTGTAGAAGATTGATGCGTCCGCCTTATGGTTCTAGGGTTTAAATATTGTCGGCCATTTTTTCCTGTGTTTCGTAATTTATCCCAATGAGTGGGCCTATCATTAGAACCAGGTAGAATGTATTGAATATAACATTTGAGGTGATTCCCACCGCAAGGGAACCGAGGCCGTCTATGATATACCAGGCCATAATTTCCCAAAAGGCAACTTTTATAATCGCGGCGTCACCTCTTTTTAGCGCAGGAGCAACAATACCACCTAAAAAAATTGCGACTGATGCGAGCAAACCGGCACCGATGGCAGATAACCATTTTGTATTTCTGTCCAGTTCATTTGCCATATTGTCCAGCGGCCAGTCCAGAACATCGAGAAGGATTCTCGCCGAAAGGTTATAAGATGTGTAGGGTGCTACACCCCATATAAGAGCATATATACCCAGTACTACCGATACAATTGCCATGAGTTTAGAACTTAATTCGAGCGTCATAATATTCCCTTCCCGTTAATTGAATACTTGTTGCATCAGTAAACTATTTGGTTATTTTCTCGCTTACAGACACATAGGAATTATTATAAAATTTAGTGGTATGAATTCAATTACCTCACAGGTAGTATTTTAAGGATAGAATGCTTATGGATACGTGCGGCTCGATTTTACAAGACTGGCGAAAGAAGCGCCGATACACCCAGATGAATTTAGCGCTGGATGCCAGAGTGTCGTCGAAGCACCTTAGTTTTATTGAAACCGGTCGCTCTATCCCCAGTCGAAAAATGATTCTTAACTTGAATAAAATCCTATCACTGCCTCGATTGGAGCTTAATCGTGTGCTCAATTTAGCGGGATATGCTCCTAAATTTACTGAGCTGGCGACTACGCATCAGGATTTAAAGCCTATATATAATATCATCGATAGATATATAGAATAATAATTCGGGATTTTTTATTATTCATAATAATTACCTCCTTGTGTTTAAACTCAAAACGTGAATTCAATTTGTAAGTGCAACTCTGACTCACGGTAAGAGGGCAAGCT
>CAYNYJ010000102.1:0-4841 GCA_964401355.1 uncultured Ectothiorhodospiraceae bacterium
CTTTCTGGATACCGGCATGCGCCGGTATGACGGATATAAAGTTAACGGGACAGCACTGATGTTAACGACAGAAATTCGTATCTTTGATCAGAAGCCCCGTAGCTGTTCTGCTGTGAGTAAAAACACGTGAGTGCCTCCCCGCTCAAACTCCAGCCAGGTAAACGGTAATTGGGGATAGGCCTCCATCAAGGCGGCCGCACTGTTACCCACTTCCACGATCAGCACCCCTTCCGGCGTCAAATAATCCCCCGCCTGTTGCAGAATACGGCGGGTAATATCCAAACCATCCTGTCCTGAGGCCAGCGCCAGCGCCGGCTCGTGACGAAATTCATCTGGCAGAGCTGCCATATCTTCGGCATCCACGTAGGGGGGGTTGCTGACGATGATGTCGTAACGCCGCCCTGCTAATCCGGCAAATAAATCACCCTGGTGCAAGTCGAGGTGATCCCCCACCTGATGGCGTTCAACATTCTTTGCCGCCACCCGCAACGCATCGGCAGACAGGTCCGTGGCATCCACCTGCGCGAAAGGAAATGCCAAGGCACTGGCGATGGCAATACACGCGCCACCGGTGCACAGGTCCAGAATACGGCTGACCTTCGCCCCATCCACCCAAGGCGCAAAACCTGCCTCAATCAACTCGGCGATGGGCGAGCGCGGAATCAATACCCGCTCATCCACATAAAACGGCAAACCGGCAAACCAGGCCTCATGAGTGAGATAAGGCGCAGGTTGACGGGTGCTGATGCGTTTTTGCAACAATGCCACAACCTGTTCACGCTCGTGGCGCGTTAGCTGTGCATTCATCATGTAAGGCGGGATTTCATGGGGTAAATGCAGGGCATGGGTGACCAGATAAAAGGCCTCATCCAGCGCGTTATTCGTGCCATGGCCAAACACCAGCCCCGCCTCACGAAAGCGGCTGCTACCCCAGCGCACAAAATCACCCAGGCTGCTCAACTCATCGAGAATGTCTGTTGTTTGAATATCCGTGGAATCACTACCCGTCATGCCCTGCTCCGTTACGCTGTGAATGTGCTGTGGTAAAGTACCGGCCAGCAGTGCGTATTTTACGGCACTTATTTTACGATAAACAGCCGACGCTGGCGCACATCGCGCCCGTCAGCCTATTCAACCGCATATCGAGAAAACACATACCATGGCGCAATACGTTTTCACCATGAACGGCGTGGGCAAGGTCGTCCCCCCCAAACGACAAATCCTCCGCGATATCTATTTGTCATTTTTTCCCGGCGTGAAAATCGGCGTGTTGGGCCTCAACGGTTCCGGTAAATCCACCCTGCTGCGCATTATGGCCGGTATCGACACCGACATCATCGGCGAGGCCCGTCCCCAAACCGGCATCAAAATCGGTTATTTGTCGCAGGAACCGGAGCTGGACGAAAGCAAAGACGTACGCGGTAACGTGGAAGAGGGTCTCGGTGATATCGCCTCCGCACAGCAAGAACTCGATGCGGTCTATGCCGCCTATGCCGAGCCCGATGCCGACTTCGACGCACTGGCCAAAAAACAGGCCGAACTCGAAGCCCTGTTACAAGCCAACGATGGTCACAGCATGGAACGCACCCTGGAGATCGCCGCCGATGCCCTGCGCCTGCCACCGTGGGATGCCGATGTCAGTAAACTCTCCGGCGGCGAACGTCGTCGCGTGGCACTCTGCAAGTTACTGCTCTCCAAACCCGACATGCTGTTGCTGGACGAACCCACCAACCATCTTGATGCCGAGTCCGTGGCCTGGCTCGAACGCTTCCTGCACGACTACCCCGGCACCGTCGTCGCCGTCACCCATGACCGTTACTTCCTCGACAATGTCGCCGGCTGGATACTGGAACTGGATCGTGGCCACGGCATTCCCTGGGAAGGCAACTACTCTTCGTGGCTGGAGCAAAAGAGCGCCCGCCTGGAACAGGAAGAAAAATCCGAGGGTGCCCGCATCAAGGCCATGAAGGCCGAACTGGAATGGGTACGCACCGCGCCCAAAGGCCGCCACGCCAAAAGCAAGGCCCGTATCGCCCGCTTTGAAGAACTCAGCAAACAAGACTACACCGCCCGCAATGTCACTAGCGAATTATTCATCCCCCCCGGCCCACGCCTGGGTGACATGGTCATCGAAGCCATTAACTTGAAAAAGGGATTCGGTGACCGATTGCTGTACGACAATCTCAATTTCAACCTGCCACGCGGCGGTATCGTTGGCATTATCGGCCCCAACGGCGCAGGCAAAACCACCCTGTTCCGGATGATTACCGGCGAAGAAAAACCCGATGACGGTGAATTAAAAATTGGTGAAACCGTCAAGGTCGCCTGCGTTGACCAATCACGCGACAGCTTGGACGGCAGCAAAACCGTGTGGGAGGAAATCTCCGGCGGCCACGACAACATGATCATCGGCGCTCTCAATGGCGGAATGGAAATCAACTCCCGCGCCTACGTCAGTCGCTTCAACTTCAAGGGCAGCGATCAGCAAAAACGTGTCGGTGATCTCTCCGGCGGCGAACGCAACCGCGTCCATCTCGCCAAACTGCTCGCCTCGGGTGGCAACTTGTTGTTACTCGATGAACCCACCAACGATCTCGACGTGGAAACCCTACGTGCCCTCGAAGAGGCGCTGCTGGAATTCCCCGGTTGCGCGGTGGTCATTTCCCATGACCGCTGGTTCCTTGACCGCATCGCCACCCACATACTCGCCTTTGAAAGCGATAGTGAAGTGGTGTGGTTTGAAGGTAACTATGCCGATTACGAAGCCGATCGCAAACGCCGCTTGGGCGCGGCTGCTGACCAGCCGCATCGGATAAAATATAAAAAACTGACGCGTTAAAAGCACCTGCACCCCCTCTCCCCTTGGGGAGAGGGCTAGGCTGAGGGGGAGAAGTAACCTCCGCTATTTTTTCTTGTCCGCCGCATCCCCTTTTTCGACAGTCTCATCACCACGACACGGCTCTTGTACATTACCCGTGCTCTGCGACCCAGCTGCCGATACATCAGAAACATGAAGTGCGTCGTTCAACGCCTGCATTTCTTCCAATGCAGCAATAATATTTTCCAAAGGAAGCTTTGCCCAACGTCGCAACGACTCGCGTTGCGAACCCTCCCAGGTGGCAAGACTCCAGTCCGCATCGTCAGTTTTAGCCGTCATTGCTGTCTTCCGCTATCCGCCGCAGGTTTTCGATGTCGATATGATCCTGCGGCCGATCAGCTAATTGCTTCATGCGAATTAACGTAGGAATAGAAACAAACCGCACGTCAATATCACCATACAACGGCTTGTTTAAGGCACGCTGATATTCTTCTTCGAATGGAAAAGGTTCGGTGACAAAAATATCGATAGGCGTCTCTCTATGCGCATCACACCAAAGCTGGAGCACCTGCATACCTTTGGTGTCAATCCAGCTCTGCCGTTGTTTTGGATCAGCAAATTGTTCGCCCGTAACGGGTACCGTCGGCCGATAACCGAGGCCCTCTAACGCAGTGAAAGCTTGCTTGATATTTTCTGGTGATAGTTGCAATACAAAATCCACATCTTTGGTAAAACGCAAATAACCATGCGCATTAACCGCCAAACCACCCGCAACCAGATATTGAACTCCAGCATCATTCAATGCGCTAAAGATTTTCTCAAGACTGTCCAGTTTCATGTTCGTGATTTCTCTGAGTATCTGTAGACTTTATACCACGCTCATCCCGTCAAAATACCGCATTTACTAACAAGTCACTAATAATGAATACTACTCATGTTACTTAAATCCACCGTCATACCGGCGAATGCCGGTATCCAGGAGCTGGATATAAACATATCAAAGCCCGTTACCCTGTCAACATTAACCTAAAATACAGCCTTGCATGTATTGCCACCCTCTCTGGATGCCGGCATTCGCCGGCATGACGACCGGGGGTTTAAAAAGAAGCAGTATCCTTTTCAGGCGACTGGGTAATAAGCCCGCCGTGATGGTTTTTTGAACCTTGTGCTGATAGACCCCACCCCAATTCCTGTTCATTTAAAAAGCCGAATCACTGCCATCCCGTTAACTTCACACCGTCATACCGGACTTGCACCCACAGGGCAGATCATCCGGTATCCAGTGAGTTGATGAAACCACTAAAAGAATAGTGCCCGGCACTGTATAGAGTGCCGGGCACTATTTTACTCTTGATTTTAAAAACAGATTTTTCTTATTGCCACGTAACCGCAAGCACTGGTTCCAAACTAGCCCGAACATCATCTGGCAATGTAAGCTGCCCTGCAGACGGCGGAGAAAATGCCGCCATTGCATCGGTTAATTGTTGAACCTGTGTGCTAACGAGAGTCATACCAGCGGAGGTTTCAATCGTTTCCACTTGCTCACTCGTGTTTGCATACCAATTTGCAACCGTCACCGAATCCTCCGTACCCATCACCGATATCTCTAAATCATCACCTTGTTGAGTGAACCACAACTGGTCATAAACAACTTCGTCTCCAAAGGTCAGGGTGTCATTGCCGTTAGATTCATCAATGAGGTCGGCGCCATCGCCGAGGTTGAAAATATAGGTGTCGTTGTAGTAGCTCCCATTAAGACGGTCATTGCCGGTGCCACCTTCGTAGCGGTTGCCCACATGTTGGCCGTTGACATAAGTGAAGCCGGAAAGGTCACTGCGACCCCCCAGGGTGTCATCACCGGCACCCCCGATCAGGGTGTCGGAGCCGCGGCCGCCTTCCAGCACGTCGTTGCCATCGCCACCATCGAGGATGTCGTTGCCATAGCCACCACGCAAGGTATCATTGCCTGCACCACCGTCGAGGATGTCGTCGCCATTTTTGCCATCAAGGATGTCGTTACCAC
>CAYNYJ010000102.1:4941-8669 GCA_964401355.1 uncultured Ectothiorhodospiraceae bacterium
CGCCCGTCAGAATGTCGTTACCAGTGCCACCATACAGGCGGTCGTTGCCTGTTCCACCGTCAAGGGTGTTATCGCCATTTTTGCCCCACAAGGTGTCGTTGCCCGCACCACCGTACAGGCTGTCATTGCCTATATTCCCAGTCAGCGTGTCGTTGCCCGCGCCGCCAGTCAACGTATCGCCAACGGCGTAGCTGTACAGATTGTCAGCACCGTCGGTGCCTTGTTGCACTTGAGTCTTGATCTCGGCTACGTCCCACACGGTGCCATCGGCAAATTCGATGGCTTCGAGGTTGTAGTTGCCTTCGCCATCATTGGTGAAAAAGCTGCTGACGGTGAGCCGGTCCGTGCTGCCCGCCAGGCTCAGATACAGGCTGTTGCTCATGCGTGTCAGGCGCACGTCGGCCGGGGTGAGGTCTGCACTGAGCTGGATGATGTCCCGACTGGCGGCATTGCGGTCATAGTTGCTGATGGTGTCTTGGCCGCTGCCGGTGCCGAACAGATAGGTGTCGTTGCCCGCGCCGCCGCGCAGGCTGTCGTTACCGGCACCACCGTCGAGGATGTCGTCGCCATTTTTGCCATCAAGGATGTCGTTACCACTACCGCCCGTCAGAATGTCGTTACCAGTGCCACCATACAGGCGGTCGTTGCCTGTTCCCCCGTCAAGGACATTATCACCATTTTTGCCCCACAAGGTGTCGTTGCCACTGTCGCCCGTCAGAATGTCGTTACCTGTGCCGCCGTACAGGCTGTCGTTGCCCGCGCCACCGCTCAGGGTATCGTTGCCATCACCTCCGTAGAGACTGTCATTCCCACCCTCCCCAAACAGAAAATCAGCACCATTGTTGCCCCTGAGCACATCAGCACCTTTTCCACCCAGCAGTATTTCAAAACTCGCAAACGTGTCGCTGAGGCGGGCGTTAAGTTCGGGCAATACGGTGGCGGTATCCACTGACAGTAATTCCACCCGCAGGAAATCAGTCCCTTCCCAACCTGCGCCTTGCATGTTTTTCCCGGCAATGTTGATGAATTCGGCGATATCAATCAGCCCGTCCACGGGGTCGGCGGCAACGCGGGCTTGCATCACGGTTTCTATGGCAGTGAAGTCCAGTGCCAGCTCTGTGCCGTCAAACGTCAGGCTGATGCTGTCGGAGAATTCACTCAGGCGGGTTTGCATGGCGAGGCTTTGGTAGACGTAGCTGCCCATGGCTTCGTAGCTCTGATTCAAAAGCGCCATCTGTGCGGCTGGAATCGAAATAGTATAAGCCGTACCGAAGGATGCACTCGTAATGGGATTCGTGCTATCCGATGTGGTAAAGGTGATGTTGTCCCGACCACCATCACTAACGTTATAATCAAAGAAGACCTGCCCATTAAAGCTTTCAAGTACACGAATTTTATTTAACGCGGCCTCGTATTCTTCAGGCTGCGCCTGACGATCAATACCTCCAAACGTATAACTCACCGTGATAGGCCAGCCATCGAGGCTGTGTGCACCCGGCGATGTTTCGAAGCCGCTGGTAGCGGCCCAAGTGGTGAGCAGTTGCTCGGTCAATGTTATTTGCTCGGTGCGAGTAGTGGCTTGATCAATTTGGGTGACGAGGCTGGTGAGGGTGCTGCCACCACTCATGCTCATGGCTTCGCGCAGATCACGCACCGGGCCGGTGGCAACCACATCGGGCAGAGCTTGGGCTTCAGCGCTGAGGGTGACGTTGTCAGTGAATTCGCGATAAACATTCTGTTGCTGAAAATACACATCTGCCAGGTAACCTTTACGGCCATCGGCCCAGGTGAAGCTGCCTTCGCCCTGGATGACGTTGCCGTTACCAAGGTCGATGGTGTCATCCTTGTTTGTTGCGCCAGTGTTGAGTGAAGCGATACCAAGTTCGGTTAAGGTGAAAAGTTCATTGCTCTGGCTGATGCCGTCGCTGTTCAGGTCGCGCCAGACTCTGAGATCAGAAAACTGTGCGTCATCCGCATCGACAACGCCATCGAGATTGGTGTCCATGTCTACTAAAGCGATAAAGCCATCAGCAGCAGTACCGCTAGCCGTCGGTGTGCTATCGCCGAACAGTTCGGTGCCGTTGTCGATGGTACCGTTGCCGTTGCGGTCTAACACTAACAAGCCATCATCGGGGGTGATCCAGCCGGTGGCGCGTTTGATGCCGTCGCCAGTGTGGTCAAACAGCACGCCACCATAACCATTGGCGGCGAGGGTTTCGATGCCGTCGCCGTCGAGATCCAAGGCCAGGGGGCTCCTGCGCCAGACCCAGTTTAGAGCCTGGTTGTAGGTAAGGGCCATGTCTTCGAGGATGTTGTTTAAGTCATTCCCTAAATTCTGGAATAAACCAAGTGACTCCCACAACTCAGTAAGACCAGGCCAGTCTTCGCCTGTTTGAGCAAACAAATCCCGCATGTTTTCCATACTATGCTGATTCATCAAGTATGCGGCCAACCCAACAATACCCCCACCAAAACCAGCAACATAGGGTTCCAGCCAATCAGGTATTCCGGTTATTGAATCAATATAGACATCAATGGAAGTGCCAATTTGGTCGCCCAAAGCACTCACGACATCAAACATTGCATTGTGGTTTATAATTTGAGAATGATCCGCATTGGCGTCGATGCCAAGCCCATATCGTGTGTTCATATCATCGATCAAATGAGTAACACCGGGCGCATTGAACGTTTGTGTGTCCAACCCTTCAGCACCACCCAATAATTGAGCCAATGCGCCGCCGAGGGAATGGCCGGTCAGGCTGATATCGTTTAAGTCCTGCCTGGAATCAACTATTAACTGGACATGTTGATAAAACTGATTTGCATATTCATATTGATCGGGAATTTGATCCAGGCCTATTTGTACATTGGCATAACCATCTCCGCCAATAATGTCCCCAGGCTCTGTGCCTCGAAATGCGATAACCACTTCGCCGGTACTACTGTTTTGGTACGCGATGCCATCAAATCCAGTGCCACCATCACCTGTAGTGTCATCTGAGTTGACTAACTCAGCCCATCCATTGGACTGGAGCGCATCCTGTGATTGCCCCGGCACATAGACATCAAATGCCATTTCGCTATTTTCATATGTTGTAGCCATTATTTCTCTCCCTTAATAATGTTCGTTAAATTTTGTCGTTTAGTTTTATTCGCCTTTCTTATGCTGCTGTTTTTCCGTCTTGCTTTTTCCGAAAGACGGTGTACTTTTCTCTGGAATTCTTTTGGTAATTGATATTTATTGAAATCATTAGGATCTACAATGAGGCCTATCTTTGTGTAATTTTTACCGTTTGATTTTTCCAGCCAAATATTTAAATGGTGTTTTTTAGGGGCCCTTCCAAAATCACAATTAGGGACAAATATCGTCATAAAACCAATGCCATTCAACAGATGTTTTCTATAAAAACGCAATGAATAACTTCCCCTAAAGCCCTGTTTTCTAAAAACATAGTCACTACTAGCGATAAATATTTTCATGTTGTATTTATTTTTATATATTCTCTTGAAGCGACGATCAGGATTGTCCATTTTCTGACGAGATAAAAGCTTGTGGCGTATAAAATATTTCGCCCCCACATCTCCCTCCGGATATTTAAAATCCATCGCATTATCGAAATAGACATTTAAATCACATTTATATGTCCCATCCAATGCCCGTGTCATTCTGTACTCGTAACCTTTAATGGGTTCTCTGGGTTCTCCATATATTGATTTTGGCAGCCCCA
>CAYNYJ010000103.1:0-8543 GCA_964401355.1 uncultured Ectothiorhodospiraceae bacterium
AGAGATGAAAGAAGCCGCTTAACTGGGTTGTATCAAAAAGGTTGACCAGGTCAAGTAGTACCAGTGTCAATGGCGCAATACCTCATGCAATGCAAAGGCATCCTGAACGGAGATGTCGAGTACTTGCTGCACATATGAGGCTCCGGTGCCACTTTCGTGGAGCATTCGTTTCAAGGCGTTGAAGAAATCTGATTGGAATACGTGCTCGCACGCCGCGATGTAGCGTTTTGGCTCTGGCGGCATGGGGTCAAATAATGCCTCGCTGACCAGTGTCCCGTGATTGCTGTTACGTACAGCGTGAATAGTGCTTTCATCCGTTTTTAAATTGCTAAGCCCCATTGCCTGAGCATAAAGCTTGATCTGCTGATAAACCGTGTTTAAGGAAACGTGGTGATCAGCTGCATGCTTTTGCAAAATTGCGACCTCGCCATCGACCGTAGCCTCAATTGCTTGGCGGTATGAAAATTCAGCACATGCCTGGGGGAAAAGAAGAGCGCCAGCAAAGGCATCGGCAAAGTCTTCGCCCTCGTTGTGGCCTGAGAGGTCGGGTGTGTAAACATGCGCCAGTTCGTGTGCCATCCAGAATTTAAAATCTTCGAGCCGAGTATCCAGATTAAGAAAAATAAAGGTGACATCTTCCTGTGGTAAGCGGATATGCAGCGCATTTTCGTGGCGCTTTTTGGTGCCCCATAAAACGGGTATCAGTATGGCTCCGCAGTCTTTGAACTCTCCGATCAAATGCTCGTATTCCAGAACGGCTTGTTCGCCAATACCCAAGCGCGAACGAGTTTGTGAGGCGGCGACCTGAAGTTTGTGATAGTCGGTTGATGGCGACGTGATTAGTGTTCGCAGGGCTTGCAGTTCCTGCAAATGGGGTACTAATGGCTTTAGTAACATGCCGACAGCTTCCGCCTTGGATATATGGGCGGAGGTTGTTTTTGCTCCTGCTTTTTTTCGAAAGGCGACGATGGGACGGCCTTCGTCCTCCGTCACAACCAGTTGGTCAAAGTTTAACTTGAGCGTAGTGGCTAGTTTGAGAAGCGAGGCGGGGCGGGGGAATTCTTTGCCCTTCAGCCAATTGGTAACGGATTGGGCGGAAACACCAATCGCGGATGCAAGCTGCTTTTGAGTCCATCCTTGCTGGGTAAGAGCCGTTTGGAGTGTGTCGCTGTTAATAACTTTGCGCATCGAGCCAAATTATAGTCAGCCGGCATCTAAAATCAAGTTTTATCAAGTTTTATCCCGCAGTAAAGCGGGATGCAGATTAGCAACGCGCGCTAAAATGACACTTGATGGTGATTCAATCCTTTATTTTTTGTCTATATTTAAAGCTTCCAGTGCCTCAAGGCGCTGATAAATAATTTCTTCTCGCGCTGGATCGTTGCGGGCGCAGGCTTGTACGGCGTAATCAAAATCCTTGTGTGTGAGTAGTGCGTGGATTTGCTGGCCGATGTAGTTTTTTAATTCAGGTTCTGCCTGTTCGACTTCGCGTTGTAATTCTTCTCGGCCATTGATGATATTCATCAGGTCTTCAATGTCATGGCTGGATAATGGGTCGTTTTTCCCGCGGCTGTTGTAGGCCTCTAATTTGGTGGCGACAAAGTAGCAGGGGCTGACCAGGCGCACATGCTGGCTGTCACTCAGCTCGACATCATTGGCGTGCTGGAGGGCATCACCATACCAACGGTTACTGAAGCCGAGAATGCTGGCATCGTCGGGCATGAAGTCGACTTTAAGTTCTCCCAGGCGCATGCGACATATCACATCGTCCTGCGGGTTGACCGTGAATCCCCGTTTTTTGAGTTGTGTCTGAAAGGCTGCCCACTGCGGATAGCCGATGACATGGATGATCAGGTCGACGTCTTCGGTATAACGGATGACTTCCTGGGTTGCTCTGTCAGTAATCAGTAACCCGGTGGTGCAACCGCCAACAAAGGCGACACGCTGAAGCAGGTCATCCCCGAGCGCCCTGGCGACAGTGATAAGCATTTGCTCCAGGTCTGCATAACCATTCATGGTCTGAGTCGCTTTTTGAGTTCGGTCTTGGCGATGCTCAGTTCGCGGGCATCTCCCAGTCGGATGGCATCGACCAGTGCCATGCTTTGGTACAGCTTTGGGTCTTGCTTTGCGGCTAAGGGCGCGGTCTTGTAGAGGGGGACAATCACTTGGCCTTTTTCGCTGCTTTCGGCATCGGGCCAGACGTAATTGTTTTCACCAATAGCGGAGAGGAGACCTTGCAAGCCGGGGGCCTCAAAGCCAGTCACCATTCCGCGCGCGATAGCGCCGGGGTTGGCCGGGAAAACATAGCGCAAACCGCTGACGATAAAATCCAGCAGAGCTTTACTGTTGGCTGTGGGTAATTGGCTTTTGCGATCCCGCTTGGCTAACCCAACGGTCATGCTGCGTTTGAGAGAGGCGTTGATTTCAGTTTTACTGATGCCGGTGGAGGCTGCCAAGGCGCGCACGCTGAAGTCTTCAGCTTGCACCTTGTCATTTTGGTGGAGGCTGATTAGCTTGAGCAGAATTAGAATGTCTTGGCTTTTCATTAGAATGTTGTCATCCGAAAGCGTGTTGTCGCTGTCCTTTGTCCTAGGACTAGGGACAGAATAGGCGTTAGGCACAAATGTATCAAGTGGTGCTCATTTTCCACAGAAGGAGGGTTTATCAGTGTTCTTATGCTTTCCGGGAAAAATTCCCGAAAACGACATTTTCTTGCTCTTCATATGTCAACAGAAGTGCAATGCGCTCCCCAAGCAAACGCCAAGCCTCTTTTTGTTCGGCTTTTAGTTCATGGCGTTGGTAGATGCGCTTTAGTTTGTTCTGTTCCACATGGTTCAGGCAGCGTTCTGATGACTTCACCCATGACGCCCAGTTCCCCCATCGTGGTTGCGCCGGTGCGGCGCAGGCCGTGGGGTGTCCAGCCGCCGCCGGTCAGAAGTAGTTTGCCTGTTGCCTTGGTGCGGTTGGCAAGGGGCTCGCTTCTTACCCGGTCTTTGATCTGTTTGGCGATGGACTTCAGACAGATATGGCGTTTGCCATCGCGGGAGGGGAGGCACCAGCCGGAATTGCCGGTGATGTCATGCACAGCCTGGAACTGTTCTTTGGCGAAGTCGGAAAGAAAGACAGTCGCTTTTTTTAAAATGTCATCTGACCATGGCTTAATATGAGAGGCTCGTAGAAGCCTCTTAACTGCAAAACCAGTTACTGCACACATCCCACCCCAAGACGCCATCAGATCATCCCTGAACTTACCTTGTCCGACTCTAGACTGGACGACCGCTGCTCATACTGTGCTTTTGGGTATATGTGCTACGACTTCATCTGGCGTCTCAAAAGAGAGCTTCTTTTACTGGTTCTCAGCTTCTGATCTCTCCACTCCAGCCCCCAGGTTTTTCTGATTTTGCTTGTCGGTAGACTTGTTCGCGGTTAGCCAATATTGCCAGGTCTTCACCCCTATGGCGTTGTGCCAGTGTGACAAAGCGAATCGCGCTATGCAAATGCTCATGGTTGTACCAGTCCACAAATCCCTGCACCCAGGTGCGCGCTGCTTGGGTCGATAAAGGGTTGTTCGGGATATTCCGGACGGTATTTCAGAGTGCGAAAAAGGGATAAGGCGATCAAGAATTGGAAAGTCTTTCCCACGGATCAATCCGCCACGAAAGTTTCTTACCTGGCGATTCAGGCAGCCTCTAAAAAATGGACCATGCCCATCCACCACTGGAAGAATGCCCTGAATCGATTTATGATTGAGTTTCCGGATCTCTTTTAAAGCAAGGAAGTGTCGAATCTTTCATGTGAATGACAAACTACATCCAAGGGAAGTTATGTATCTAATTGCTTAGCGCTTTTAAAACTGCCTCGGGCTCTTTTTTCACTACATTTAGCAAAACAAGCGCTGGGCCCTGGGGTGTTCTGTCACCGCGCTCCCAATGACGCAGTGTACTCACACTGATACCGAAAGCAGATGCAAATTCGCTTTGGGACATACTCACATTGGCTCGCACATTTTTCACATCAATAGGTGAAAATTTATGTACGACAGCCTTTCCTTTTTTGCCTTTTGAAAACGCTAAAGCTTCATCAAGGCCCTGTTTGATGCTCTCAAATGCGCGGCTCATTTTGTGCCTCCATAATTCGTAACAAGCATGGCTGTAAATTTAGCAAGCTCATTTCGTTCAGATTTGGCCAGATTGGCTTTTTCGCCTTTACCAAATAGCGTTAATAAAAATAACGGCATGGTCTCACTATGAAAATAATAAATAATGCGCACGCCACCACTTTTGCCTTTGCCATGTGCAGACCATCTCAGCTTACGTATGCCACCAGTACCCTGCATAATGTCACCAGACGCAGGATGTGTCGCCAGGTAATTGACCACACTTTTTCGTTTATCGGCACTGAGCAATTTATCCGATTTCCTAAGAAATTCAGAGAACTCTACGATGGTTTACATGGACAACTATAATCCATTGGATTATAGTTGTCCATCCAGTTTTTGGGCGCATAAACGGCAGGCAGTCCTAAGTTAGGGTGTCTACCCTATATATTTCAGATGGGTAGCAGCGAATAATTGTCTATTGCTCACCCCAAAGATACTCATTCACGAATGTTGCAACAGTCCCATTTTGGGACTATGGTTCAATCATGAGAATCATCGCTCTATCGACACTAAAAGCCTTCTGGGAAAACAATCCTGCATACTCAGATTCCATTGAGCCTACTTTGGCTTGGTACCGACATGCATTGAAGGCTGATTGGGACTCACCCACTGCGATCAAGGAAGACTTCAGGAATGCTAGTATCCTTAAGGATGGCAGAGCGGTTTTTAACATTGCCGGAAACAAATACCGGCTGGTGGTGTGGATTAACTATGTCTATCGAGTGGTGTATATCCGCTTTATCGGCACCCATGCTCAATATGACAAAATTGACGTACAAACAATTTAACGCCGGAGGTAAAAACGATGGACATCAAACCGATTAAAACGGATGCCGACTATCGTGCGGCACTAAAAGAAATTGAAACGCTCATGATGGCTGCAGCTGATTCACCTGAGGGTGAAAAACTGGATGTGCTAGTCACTCTGGTGGTGGCCTACGAGAGCAAACATTTCCCGCTCGACTTGCCCGATCCGGTCGAAGCCATCAAGTTTGAGATGGAGCAAAAGGGACTTACCGTCAAAGACCTTGAGCCAATGATTGGCAAGAGCAACCGTGTGTATGAAATACTCAATCGCAAACGCTCGTTAACGCTCAAAATGATCTGGAAGCTCCATGAAGGGCTGGGCATGCCAGCAGAATCACTGATTAAGCCACCTCAAACTCACGCGTAACTCTGATCCCTCTTAGAGTGAATCAGCCAAATGAAAGCCTGAGCCATACCTCAGACATTGCGGGTGAAATAAATGCAATTGATTCTCGCCTCGCAAAACTCGGCGTTGAACGAGAACAATTGATTCAACGAAAAAAAGATCTCCTAAATCAGCCGACGACTAAACCTTTAGCTGCCAATTTTAGCCCCGAACAAAAAGTATCTTTGTTCCAAAGCCTATTCAGGGGGAGAACAGATATTTTTGCTACCCGATGGCAAAACTCAAAAGGGCGAAGCGGCTATTCTGTTGCTTGCAATAACGAGTGGGTAAAGGGAGTTTGTAACAAGCCCAAAATAAAATGCAATGAATGTCCAAGTCGGGAATATAAAACACTCAATAACCCGATAATTTATGACCATCTGGCAGGCAAACAGATTGTTGGTTTGTATCCACTTCTCCCTGACAATACCTGTTATTTATTGGCCGCAGATTTTGACAAGAAAGGCTGGCAGGGTGCGATAAAAGCTTTAGCCCAAGTTTGCCTGCAATTTAATATCTCGCACGCTGTCGAGATTTCACGTTCTGGCAACGGTGCCCACCTCTGGATATTTTTTTCGGAACCCGTGCCCGCAAGAGATGCCCGATTATTGGGATTCGGTCTACTCGACAAGGCAATGGAAAGACATCCCGAACTGTCATTTCAATCCTATGATCGCTTATTTCCCAACCAGGATCTCATGCCCGAAGGTGGCTTCGGCAACCTGATCGCCCTTCCTCTTCAATATCAAGCAAGACAGCAAGGTAACAGTCAGTTTGTTGATTGTGATTTGAATCCTTACGCTGACCAATGGCAATTTTTGAGTCAGATAAAAACTCTCTCACCTACGCAGCTGGCTAACCTGCTGACTAAATTAGCTGCTGACGCTCTGATAACACCAGAGCAGCAAGCGATTGATACTCGCCCACCTTGGGAACAGGGTGCAAAAATTAAACCCACAAAAATCGACAATTGTCCAAACCAAATCACCCTCACATTAGCCAACCACATCTACATCAAACTTGATGAAATACCATCACCTCTAGCGGCTAGGCTCAAGCGATTAGCCAGCTTCTCCAACCCAGTCTTTTTTAAAACTCAAGCAATGAAATTTTCAACCCATGGCATTCCAAGGTACATTACTTGTGCGCGAATAGAGCAAGGCTACCTGTCTTTACCGAGAGGTTGTTTCGATGAAGCTTTAGAATTACTGGAAGAGCAAAATATTACCGCCGTAATCGAAGACAAACGCGAGCCAGGAGAAAAGCTGAACGCTCTGAAATTCCTCGGCAAGCTGCGAAAGGATCAATCAAAAGCAGTAAGCGTCATCACAAAACATGACACCGGTGTTTTGCACGCCTCTACCGCGTTCGGAAAGACTGTGGTTGCAATTGGTATCATCGCAAAACGAAAAACCAAAAACCAATACATTAATTCTCACGCACAGTCGTCAGCTTCTTTCTCAATGGCAGGAACGCTTGCAGTCGTTTCTCGACGGCACCGAAATCGGCATTATCGGTGGCGGCAAGAGAAAGCCCAGCGGCCAAATTGACATTGCTACTTATCAAAGCCTTATCAACAAAAAAGACAATACGATTGATCTACTTGTTCAGGACTACGGCCAGATTATTATTGACGAGTGCCATCATATCTCCGCACCTAGGTTTGAAATGGTGCTCAACGAAGTTCGCGCAAAACATGTAGTAGGACTCACCGCAACGCCTGACCGACAAGATGGTCATCAGAAAATCATTTTTATGGTTGCAGGCCCAATCCGACACAAAGTCAAGCCAAACCACGCAGAAAATTTTGAACAGCAGGTAGTGGTAACTCAACTTTATAGCCAACCACCAACACAACTGATGAATTCGGAACAACGGTCTCATATCAGCGATGTGTATCGCTGGCTTATGGAAGATGATAATCGTACCCAGAAAATTACTGATGATGTCATGGCAGAAATTGGAGAGGGAAAATATCCATTAGTTTTGACTGAACGACGAGAACATGCAGAGATTATCAACCAACTTCTCATTAAAAATGAAATTAACTCTGTCATTCTTCGTGGGGCTATGCGCGCCAAAGAACACAAAGCGGCCAACGAACAATTGCCTAATGCCCAGGTAATCGTCGCTACCGGAAAATATATTGGTGAAGGCTTTGATCTGCCCAGACTGGACACCCTTTTTCTTGCCATGCCCATAGCCTGGAAAGGATCACTGGCACAATACGCAGGCAGGATACATCGTGAATCTGAGGGCAAGGATCAAGTCACAATATTCGATTATGTTGATGCGTCGTTACCGATGTTACAACGGATGTTTGTTAAGCGGGAGAAAGGCTACAAAGCAATGGGTTATCAGATTAGTTTTTCTGAAACTGTGCCTCCATAATTTCCAATCCCGCTACATATATGCAAGCCCGTCGCTGAGAAAAGCCTCAATCACATCTACAGCTAATCAATACCACACGTGTTAAGCCAGCGTTTATAAGGGTAAGGCAATGTGTATCAATGGTGACGCACACACTGCTCATTCTATCGTTTCTTGACATCACTGGTTTTAGCGGTCTCTTAAGGCTGACCAAAAAATATCAATCGGAAGTGTCATAAATTGACGACACACACTGGCTATTATTCTTGATCATTATCACCCAACTTCATGCGGGCAAACTAAGTTCGTATAGACTTGCAGATTGATACTCTGATACGACACTGCTGCTATTAATAGGAGACGGTATGAACACATCCTTCACCCAACAAGAACAATAGCGACAACAATAACTCAATGACATACAAAAAAAGGGCGCGCCTTGAAAGTGAGCACCCTACGTCGTCACTTAGCCTCACTCTCCGTGGCCCATACTGAGCACGGTGCGCAAACACCCACCACATCTTCGCAAATCAAACTGTTACTGCGTCGCGCACAACAACTCAACGCGCACATAGGCAAACGACAAATGTCCGCGATCACCCGCGATATTTTGCAGGACTTGCTCACTACGCGTCCAGGGCAACTCCATGATAGACGCTGGTATTCTGGATGGTGACACGGTGATTATCGAGCGCCGCGCCACCGCTGCAAGCGATGATATCGTGGTCGCCCTGATTGACAACAATGAAGCCACATTGAAACGCCTGCGTCATCATGGCGTTATGCGCAAAAATACTGGCAAGTCAGTGGACAGGGCAGGGC
>CAYNYJ010000104.1:0-4963 GCA_964401355.1 uncultured Ectothiorhodospiraceae bacterium
AATCAGGTATTTTTCGGAATCAACCCACCTGTTGCACTAGCGAATTGAATCCGCGGAATATTTTTCGCCATATAACCCGCAATTAACATTAGCTGATTGTACATATTTATCGAATGATGATTTTAGAATTGAATCAAAAGATAACAACGGAGAAACTTTGTCCGCCCATTTTTGGAATTCAACATGATCAGAGAATGGAGATTTATCACCACGCTCCATTTGTAATGGTTTTAATTTTTCTATGAGAATATTGGTCATTCGTTTTTAAACATAACGCTTTGCTAAGGGGCTGACAAAACGCGCAGCGGTTTGGCAGTCCCAGTGAGCGCAGCGAACGTGCTTGAGCAACTTGTTAAGTGTTGTATAGCCATATATATGTACATGCAAACATAGCAATATAAATGAATGAGCTGTAAGTGTAGTATCTGCCTGTTTTAGTTGTTGATGCCGCTATTGATCGCACAGAATCTGCATCTTCACCAGCCATAGACAACAAAGTCTCAGCAGTTTTTGATTGTTTTCTCCCTAAAATGAATAACCAAATAGACGCCAGTACCAGCTGCCATATGAAGAACGGATGCATTTCCAATATAAACAAAACCCATGCAACCCCCGCACCGTAGACAATTAGTAAAGGTAAAGCCTTCCAAAAAAACGCATGGTAGGTAGTAAGGCGAAATATTTGCATTAGCCCGAAATGAGATATCACGAGAAAAACAATGAATCCTATAATTTGCACATTATCCTCTTGGACACTTAACAGTTAATCTACCCCAAAGTGGGGTAGATCCCCGCCCTTAGATAGTGTGAATTATTCGCCGTTTATTATCGGCTCCGGTAAATATTCCATCAAACGTACAAAACAATCAATCACTTATCAAGTGTTGTATTTTTTCGTGGAAATTAGATTGCTGATTTCCGCAGGATATTGCGCGGGAAAATACGACCGTTTGGGGTATATCACGCAATATTATCTCAGTATATTTTGGTTAATGTTTGTGCGGTTTTGTTTCCCAAAATTCTTGTAACTCGATTACATTCAATAGGGTAGCTACACCTTCGACAACTCGTTTGAATTGTAATATTGGGGTGTAGCTAGAATATTGAATGTGGAAATACACCAAAGTGGGGGAATATTCCGCTTGCAATTTCAGCCGGTAAAAAATACTGTATGAAACATCAGTATCTACAAAGGAAAATATTGTCATGGATTCGACACGCTATTCTTCCCCTTTTCTGTGTTCAGTTTCTGATGCTATTCGTGTTCGCCATTACAGTCGAAGTACGGAGAAAACGTATATCGGTTGGGTTAAGCGTTTTATTTATTTTCATAACAAACGTCACCCCCGTGAGATGGGCGCGCAGGAGGTGGCTGCGTTTCTGACGTATTTGGCGGTTGAGCGAAACGTGGCGCCGAGCACACAGAATCAGGCATTTAATGCGTTGATTTTTCTTTACCGTGCAGTGTTGGATAGACCGATTGAAGGTTTGGGTGGTGTTGCGCGTGCGAAGACTCGGCAAAAAATTCCGGTGGTGCTGATTCGAGAAGAGGTGCAGGCAGTTTTGCAGGGTCTGGATGGCATTTATTGGCTAGCCGCCTGTTTAATGTACGGCTCTGGTTTACGTTTGATGGAATGCTTGCGTTTGCGAGTGATGAATCTTGATTTTTTGCAACGGGCGATTTACTTGCACAATGGCAAAGGTGGAAAAGATCGGGTGGTGACATTGTCGGATGAGCTAATCGTGCCGTTGCAGAGACATTTGGCAAACCGGAGGCAGGTGCACGATAAAGATTTGGCGGATGGTTTCGGCAGTGTTTATCTTCCCCATGCCTTGGCGCGAAAATATCCCAATGCGCCTTCGGAATGGGGGTGGCAATATGTGTTTCCTTCCAGTCGGCGCAGTATTGATCCGTGCTCAGGGGTGGAGCGGCGACATCATTTTGATGAGAAGGCGATTCAACGCGCGGTCAAGCAGGCGATTCGCAGGGCGGGTATTCATAAGGCTGCCAGTTGTCATACCTTGCGACATTCATTTGCGACACATTTATTGGAGCGGGGGGCAGATATTCGTACGGTGCAAGAGCAGTTGGGCCACAAAGATGTGCGCACTACACAAATTTATACCCACGTGTTGAATCGAGGTGGCAATGCGGTGTTGAGTCCGTTGGGAGCAGTACTGTCTGCCGGTTAATAGTCTTGATGGCAGAATTCAGTGAATCGACGGATGGGTTTTGTGATGCTCCAGATCCACGCCGGGGGTGGATTCTGCGCCTAGGTGAACCTCATCATCGTCGTTTTTTTTCTTTTCGTTGGCATCGAGTATTTTTAATTCTGCTGCGGTAATGGTGGGGGTGTTGGGTGTGGTTTTCACCGCGGGTGTTTTCTCTGTGCCTGGCTTTGTGTCTAGTTTTGCGTTTGGTTCTGTGGCTGAAGATTCTGTGCTTGCTGCTTCTGTGGGTGATTGTTCTTCTGCGCTTGCTTGCTCTGTCGCTAATTGCTTGGTGTCTTCGGCGGGGGCTATTTCGGGGTTTTCTGTGGGGTTTGCGGCGTCACTTTCTTGCGTGGCGACGTTAGCTTCAGCACCAATATGTATGGTGTCATCCTGCTCGGTTTTCGGCGGTGCAGAAGTGAGGGTGTCGGTTTCCGGTTTTTCCTCATGGGTGGTGGTTGTGCGGGTATCTGCGGTGATGGCAGCGGTGGAGAGTATTTTGGCCTCGGGAAAATTCAGCGCGGCGGTGAGTGGTTTTTCGTTACAGAGTGTTTGCGCGCCGGTGGCCAGGTGTTCGTACACTTCTTTGTAGTTGTCGGTGAGTTTGTTAAACAGCAGGGAGGTTTTGAGGAAGTGACGATTGACGTCGCCCTGGTATTCGGTGAGCTGGCTTTGGGTGGCTTTCAGTTGTTGTTCCAGCTCCAGGTTGCGTTTGTCTTTAATTTGTCGTGCGATGAAAAATCCTGCGCCGCCGCCAATGGAAAATACGATGGCGCTAGCCATCCACATCATGAGTGAAGTCTCGCCAAACATATTGCGTCTCTCCGTTAATGTTAAAAATTTCTGCTGACGAATCCATCAGAAATTCTCTAATGATTCACATGCTAACGGATGTGTTGCGATGATGTCATGCGTTTTTTGTTGTTCGTGATGATTCAGTGCCAACCGATGACCCAGGGCGCTTCGTACAACCAGTTGGTGATTTGGGTTTCGGTCATGGGGGTGGCGATGAAAAATCCCTGGGCGATGTCGCAATTGAGTTGTCGCAGGGTTTGGTAGGTGTCATGGGTTTCCACGCCTTCGGCGACGACTTTAAATCCCAGGTTGTGGCCGAGCTCAATGATGGAACGCACGATCACCGCGTCGCTGTGGTTTTTTGCCATATTCTGGACGAAGGATTTATCGATTTTGAGGGTGTCGATGGGCAGTTGGCGAAGGTACGAGAGGGATGAGTAGCCGGTGCCAAAGTCGTCGATGGCGATGCTGACCCCTAAACGGCTGAGGGCGTTGACGGTGTCATGGCAGTGGTTCATGCCGGTGAGCAGGGTGTTTTCGGTGATCTCTATTTCCAGGCTGCGCGGCGAGACACCGGACCAGCGCAGGGCATTTTTGATTTTATCGACCAGTTTGGGGTTCTGGAATGACAGCGCCGATACGTTGACGGATACGGGAATATTCTGGCCGATGCTCAGCCAGTCGCGGTGTTGTTGTAATGCGGTGTTGATGACCCATTCGGTAATGGGGGTGATGAGGCCGATTTGTTCGGCCAGGGGGATAAAGCGGTCGGGGCCGAGTAGTCCCAGTTGCGGGTGATGCCAGCGCAGTAAGGCTTCGGCACCGCACAGGCGTTGGTGCTCGAGATCCACTTTGGGCTGGTAATGCAGTTCCAGTTCATTATTTTCCAGGGCATGGTGGAGTTGGCTGGAGAGGTGCAGTTGCTCGACGTGGTGGGCGTCGGTTTCGGGTTGGAAAAAACGGAACCCGGCATTTTCGCGTTTGGCGCGGTACATGGCAATTTCGGCATGGCTGACCAGGCGGCTGACATCTTCGCCATCGTCCGGGTAGACGGCGATGCCAATGGCGGCGCTGACGAAGAGTTCTTCCTGCTCGCTGACGAAGGGGGCTTCAAAGCAGTCGAGAATCTTTTGTGCCACGGATTTGGCAGAGGCCCAGGGTTCGGTGCTGTTGGGCAGTAATATGCCGAATTCGTCTCCACCGAGCCGTGCCAGAGTATCGGTCTCGCGCAGTGCGGTTTTCAGGCGCGTCGCGGTTTCGCGCAAAATGTCGTCACCCTTGGGATGGCCGAGAGTGTCGTTGATGAGCTTGAAGTGATTGAGATCTACAATCATCAGTACCATGCGGTGGTCGTCGCTACGCCGTGCGGCATTGACGGCCTGACCGAGCCGTTCCAGCCACAGGGTGCGGTTGGCCAGTTGGGTGAGGGTGTCGATGGTGGCCAGGGTTTCCAAACGCTCCATGGCGTTGTGAGTGTCGGTGGTCTCTTCCATAATGCCGTCGATGCGAATCACCTTGCCGCTGTCATCCATGAAGGGGCGGAAGATACGCCGGAACCAGCGCACCTCATTTTTGGCGTTGCGCACCCGGCTTTCTACTTCGGCGGGCACGCCTTGCATGGCGGTGTCCCAGGCTTCCCGCACTTGCGGTTGGTCTTCGGGGTCTGTCCAGGCCATGCAGGGGATGGGCATTTGAATGTCCGTGGGACAAACATCGTAGACGCTGGGGCTGATGTACAGTGGACGATTGGTGAGCACATCCACCGACCACAATACCTGCGGGATATTGGCGAGCAGGGAGCTGACCTGCTGTTGCAACTGGGTGACGCGATGGTTTTGCACCGTTTGCTCGGTGGTCGCACTGCTCCAGTGTCCTTGCAGCATCAGGCCCATATCACTCAAGACCAGCTTGGTGAGCGCGGCGCAGAGGGGAGCGCGGTGGTGTTCTTGGATATCGG
>CAYNYJ010000104.1:4980-8345 GCA_964401355.1 uncultured Ectothiorhodospiraceae bacterium
CCAGGGTGTTGAGCTGATCAATGTATTGATAGTAAGCACCCAGAATCCACAGGGGTTTAGTGTGCTGGTTGTGGTGTTGGGCACCGGCATCGGTCAGCAGCGAAGCGCTGTTGTTGTTAGTGGTGTCAACGTCCATCAGGACGCTCAGGTATTTCGTCTGTCGCTCTGCCACCGCTTGTGGGTTTTCGTCGTCGTGCTGGCGATGTTCAATCGCCTCCACAGTGGGCTCGAATTTCAAAAAATGTTCGTGGCCGATGTTCGGAGAGTGAGTGGCAGCACTCATCAAGGTGCTGCGATAACGTTGCACCAGCGCGAGCGCATCGGCATCAATTCTTAGAAAATGACGGAACTGGTGGCCGAGCTGCTGAATATTGGGGACAAAGTTAATGACATTTCTGTTTTGGACTGCCATTGGGTTCCCTCCCGTCACGACTACCACAAACCTGAATGCACTCGGTAAACATACCACCCGTTTTTGAATTGTCTAGGGGGAAAGTGCGAAAGATGCACAGAATTATTTTATGAGCATGAGGTGACTAAACTTGCAGTTATTATATTACTGTATATAATCACAGATATGAATGATTATACTGTATGAAATAACAGTTTGTCGGAAGGCGATCGGAGGAGTGGGGAATGCAAGGTTTAACCAATAGACAACAGCAAGTACTTGATATGATTCGTGAATTCATTGTTGAATATAATGTCCCCCCGACTCGAGTGGAAATAGCCGATGCCATGGGTTTTCGTTCGGCCAATGCGGCTGAAGATCATCTCAAAGCCTTGCTGCGCAAGGGTGCGATTGAGATGTATGCGGGTTCTTCGCGCGGCATTCGTATCGTGGAAGAGGAATACCTGGGGCTGCCCGTAGTGGGGCAGGTGGCCGCTGGCAATCCCATTCTGGCAGAAGAAAACATAGAGGATCATTACAAGATTGATGCCGAGGTTTTTTACCCGCCAGCGGATTATTTGTTGCGGGTAAAAGGATTGAGTATGCGAGATGTTGGCATACTCAATGGGGATTTATTGGCTGTGCATTGCACCCAGGACGTCAGCAGTGGCCAAATAATTGTCGCTCGGATGGGGGATGAGGTGACGGTTAAACGTTTTCGTCGGCGCGGTAATAAAGTCCGTCTGATGCCTGAAAATCCGGACTTTAAACCCATTGAGGTGGATCTGCGTAGCGAAGAGTTTGTTATTGAAGGCCTGGCCGTAGGAGTGATTCGCAATGAACTGGGTTAATGGTAGTGGAAATGGAGGTGTGCTGCTAAAAGAAACGTCAGCGACCGAGATAGTTTTGCAGATAGTTTTTAGGTTTGGTAAACAGTGTCAACAAAAACTGATTTCAATTATTCGGGATTGCATTGTTTGGGGTTTCCGTGATCCGGATTTGACGAGTCAGCCTCACCTTCAGCCTCACCTTCAGCCTCAAGTTCAACGACAAGTTAAACAAGCCCTCAAACAGGAGAGTCGAAAATCAGTAAAGCCCATGGGCATGCTGACTGAAATTCGTCGTTACACTGGCAATGAATTTGAGCGTAGGGAAAATGGTGATGCCACGAATGGCCTGCAACAACTCCTTCCTGCATTGGCAGGTTTTTGTCGTGACCGATGGCTGGTGTTGATTTCGCCACCGAAACGTCCAGGTGTGACGGAGCTGATGGCGGCGGGTATTGATCCATCTCGGGTGCTGTTGGTGCATGCGCGCGATAATAATCGACACGATCGTGATGCCAACGGGCTAAGCGTCGTAGAGCAGGCATTGCGTTCGGGCACATGCGGCGCGGTGGTGGCGTGGTTGCAGGAGTGTGATGCACCGACAGTGGAGCTACTGCGCCAGGCGGCCGTAACCGGCCATGCCTGGGGTGTGATGTTTCGTGAAAATCATTTTTATGACAGTCACGGTGAATACAATAACGTCATGGCAGACAACGTGGAGTCACCGCTTAAAGTAAAAGAATCATCGAAGCGACAGAATGTTGCTCCAGTGGTGGATATCCGGTCGAGTGCCACCCGAATGGGTGAGTATGTAACGGCGGCACCGGTCATGGTGAAGGATAAAATGGCCCAGATTGAGCTGGCGATCAACTGATTTGTATTTTCGGAAGAACATTTGACAGGGTGTTCGTCATGTTCTACTCAGCATAGCCACGTTGGTAATTTGGGGAAATCGTTGAGTGCCGTACAATCAGTACGAGAATTTTTATCCCGTCTTAAAACCAAATGCGTCTCTGAGATCGCGTTCGCGAATCAGTTAATTCGCCGCATCCTACCCCCGTTTGAGAGACACTTCCGCGAGAATCACGCGGCAGCATTCCGATGGTATCCATCGGTGATACTGATTTGTATGTTGAGGAGTTCCTTCGCCCTTTCTGATGTCATCAGAATGATGTCAAATTTTTCGGTGGCCAATTGCTTGCCGGCGAGGGTAAAACGGGGCTAAGAGTCGCGGGGTAGACAGGTTCCACCCCGCGATAAATAACAAGCTGATTATTTGGTGATGGTGATCGATGCCTTTTCAACCAACAGAGGATACATGTAACCCATACCGAAGTCGGTGCCTAAAACGACAGTGCCGGTGATGGTGACATTGTTGCCGACTTTCGCGGTTTGATTGCTGGTAACGATGAGATTATTGGAGTTTTTGCCACCGGTGCCATCTTGCAAGTGAATAAAATTGCGTTTCATAATGCCGTTATTCACTTTTACAACTTTGCCGCTGACTATGACTTGTTTGCCATTTAGCTGTGCCATTTCATGGTGAATTTGTTCCACGGTTTTTGTTGCGGCATTGCCCGCAAATACGGGTAAGGAAATAATCAGGCTGAGTGCGAGGGTGATGAGTAGATTCTTCATTTTTTTCGGCTTCCTTTGTCTGTGTAAATGGTTGTGTAAAAAATAGTGTGAAAATGGTATTGCTTCAGTGGGGCTTGAGGTGACGATTAACCCGTGCTCCAGCCGCGTGGTCGTTTCATTCCCGCAATCTTACAGGCTTGTTTGACGTAGCCGTAGGGGAAGAGTGTAAAAATACGTTTCTTTGCTTCTTTCTTTTCGTAGTTATGATTCACAGCCAGTGCTTTGACGGCGTGCCGAACATCGGGTGCCACACTGTGTTCAGTGTAATGATCACGCATGAAATTGATGATGGTCCAGCATTCATCATCGAGGGTGATATTTTCTTCCGCAGCAAAATGCTGGGCGATATCTTTATTCCAGTTATCAGGATTGGTCAGATAACCTTCGTTGTCTCTGTCGACGGATGCCGGGTTGAAAATATTCATTATTTTGTCTATTTTGGTGCTTTATTTGTCAACGTGAATTCAATTTGTAAGTGCAACTCTGACTCACGGTAAGAGGGCAAGCTG
>CAYNYJ010000105.1:0-8325 GCA_964401355.1 uncultured Ectothiorhodospiraceae bacterium
GCAGCTTGCCCTCTTACCGTGAGTCAGAGTTGCACTTACAAATTGAATTCACGCGGTTACTTTGATTTGTCGGAGTAAAAGTACATCAGGCAAGCCTTTCCAATCCTCTTGTGAATAACTGGAGGCTTTGCTTCTGGTCGGCTTTTTCCATTGAATCAATAAATCATCTTCGCCAAGAACTTTGATCGATTCAGCCTCGCTGACAGGAAGGCGCTGGGCAAGTGTGGTGACAGAATCAACCCCCCTGTCTTTAAAGCTGGAAAGGTCATAATAACTACAAAACCCCTTATCCCCGAGGAATATGTCATCGGTTTTAAAGGTGTCCCATTGCTTGCGCAGCATCGGCAACTCATGGCTTTTCTTGTTACCAATTTCATGGCTAAGCAGGGCGCCACTCTGCAGACAAAAGCAGGCACAAAGGGAAGCTTTCGGGAAGCTACAACCGGGTGTCTGGTGACGTTGTTGCGGCCACACCTCCTGATTCTTTATCGTATCTGGCATGCTGACGCCCGTCCCATCAACGACGACAACACGTCGGTTATTCAGGCGGCCGGTGTCAGACATGGATTGGAGTTGTTTTGATGTGTGCTGGAGTGTTATTTCGAGACTGGGCAAATCAAGTTTCTTGCGTGCCTGACAATAGCCAGCCGTTGACGAAGAGGGCAATGGCTTTGACTTCATTGCAGCGAAGGCCTGAAGCTTGCGGACCACTTCCTGACATCCACCATCAGCATCCAGCACTTGAGAAAAAATGCCCAGAATGTATTTTCTTTACTAAAAAACCTCCGGCGACTCAATGCGCCAGACGTTGCGGGAAGGAGATATTTCCCTGGAATAAATTTACCAAAACATTCACCAAGCTGACTGAGTGATTTCTATTTCAGTTTCGCCACATTATCAGCCAATATCTGTTGGGCTGAACGAGGCTTTCTGCGGAGGGTTTGCAGATGAAAGTTCGGGAATAAAGGCGTTTGATTTTGCATGGCAAATTATGCCATTTTACGCCCGTGATTACTGATATTTTCTGGTGCTAAAGAGGCTTAACTTAGTGCCATTCGGGTCAGAGCCCTTTAGAGATGGCCCACTCGTCGATCCTTACGCGTGCCCACCCTACTTGGTTTTTACTCTCTCATCGATTTTTTGGCGACGATGTTCTGCCCGGCTTTGTTCGCTGGGGTTGGGGTTTTGAAAGTTTAACTCTCGATGGCTTCATGGACTTGGGGTTTTTCGGCAGCCCCGTGTGCTGGGTACGAAATGTGGTACCCGCGCTTTGGTCAGTTACATTGTCACCCGTACCTTTCGGTTGCCAGGCAGGAATCAGGTGGCGCTTGCCGTTGCCGATGAGGTCGGCGCGACCCATACGTTTGAGCGCCTTGCGCAACAGCGGCCAATTATTGGCATCGTGATAACGCAGGAAGGCTTTGTGCAAACGCCGGTTGGTCGCACCTTTCGGTACCGGCATATCTTCACTGCGCGAGCCAATTTTTTTCAATGGGTCTTTACCCGAGTGATACATGGCAGTGGCGGTGGCCATGGGTGAGGGCAGAAAATTTTGCACCTGGTCGGCGCGGAAGCCATTGGCCTTCAACCAGATGGCGAGGTTCATCATGTCTTCATCGGTGGTGCCGGGGTGGGCGGCGATGAAATAAGGGATCAGGTATTGCTCTTTGCCCGCGGCTTTGGAATATTTTTCAAACAATTGTTTGAAGCGGTCATAAGTGCCCATGCCCGGCTTCATCATTTTTGACAATGGCCCGCTTTCAGTGTGCTCCGGGGCTATCTTTAAATAGCCACCCACGTGATGAGTCACCAGCTCTTTGACGTACTCCGGCGATTCAACCGCGAGGTCGTAGCGCAGGCCGGAGGCAACCAGAATTTTTTTAATCCCCGACAGTTTTCGCGCACGCCGATATAATTTTATGAGCGGCTGATGATTGGTGTCGAGATTTTTGCAAATGCCGGGATGCACACAGGAAGGCAGCCGACAGTTTTTTTCTATTTTCGGATCTTTGCAGGCCAGTCGGTACATATTGGCAGTAGGGCCACCGAGGTCAGAAATGTGGCCGGTGAAACCGGGCACGGTATCGCGAATGGTTTCAATTTCCCGAATGATGGAATCTTCCGAGCGGCTTTGAATAATGCGCCCTTCGTGTTCAGTGATAGAACAAAAAGTACAACCCCCGAAACAACCGCGCATGATGTTCACGGAAAAACGAATCATTTCGTAGGCGGGGATTTTAGCTTTGCCGTAAACCGTGTGCGGCTGACGCGAGTAGGGCAGTTCGAAAACTTTATCCAGCTCGTCGGTCTCCAACGGAATCGGCGGCGGGTTCATCCACACGCCCCGCTCGCCGTGCGACTGATAAATCACCCGCGCATTGCCGGGGTTGGTTTCTTTGTGAAACACCCGTGAAGCGTGACCGTACAGTACACGGTCGTCCCGCAGGTGATGGTAGTCGGGCAGACACACGATGGTATTGTCGGCAGACGGGCGCACTTTTTTGGCGGGCGTGATCGATGCGAGACTTACGAGTACCTGGCCATTTTCTTCGCCAGCATTTTTCGCCGCCGTCGCGCAAGGCGGTGCATCCGGTGCATTGCCATCCATCGCGGTGGTGGAAAGGTACGGATCAACCGGTGCTTCGATGACACCGGGTTTATCCAGCTCGGTGGAATTGAGAACCGCCCAATCGTTGGGCAAGCGTTCGGGGCGACCGTTAAGGTCACGACAAATAAACACCGTGCCACGCACATCGGTGATGTTTTCGATGGCTTCGCGCTGCGAAAGTCGATGGGCGATTTCGACGATTTGACGTTCCGCATTGCCGTAAACTAAGAGGTCCGCCTTGGCATCCAGTATCACCGAGCGCCGCACTTTCTCTGACCAGTAATCGTAATGCGCGAGTCGCCGCAGGCTGGCCTCGATGCCGCCGATAATAATCGGCACGCCTTTATAGGCTTCACGCGCGCGCTGGCTGTAAACCACCACGCAACGGTCGGGGCGTTTACCGCCTTCATCGTTGGCGGTGTAGGCATCGTCGGAACGTTTCTTCCGGTCGGAAGTGTAGCGGTTGACCATGGAATCCATGTTGCCGCCGGTGATACCAAAAAACAGATTGGGCTTGCCCAACGCTTGAAAATCTTTAGCACTGGTCCAGTCTGGTTGCGAAATGATGCCGACCCGAAAGCCTTGCGCTTCCAGTACCCGTCCGATCACCGCCATGCCAAAACTGGGATGATCCACGTAAGCATCACCCGTCACGATGATTACATCGCAACTGTCCCACCCCAACGCATCCATTTCATCGCGCGACATGGGCAGCTGTGGCGCAGGGCCAAAACGTTGGGCCCAGAATTTGCGGTAGGAAAAAATGTCAGGTGCTTTCTGCATGGGATTCGGGGTACCGGACTGATGCCTCATGACGGCGAATCATTGTAGGGTCTGCGTGCATTTGTCTTTGTCATCAAGGTGACCAACCAGCACATCACGGGTTCGCCGACAAACACCCGAAAACAGCCGGGCATTATACCGCAGAACTGCTCGAAAAGAGAGTAATTTCCTTGTGTTGCCAACCAGAACCAAGGCTTACCCCACAAATATAACCCTTATTAAATCAGGGGATTGGTGAAGAATCACAACCGAAGCTCATACCCGTCCAGGCTCGCGGGATGCGGCGGCATCCGTATCCTGACTTTCATCGCCAGTCACTTCAGGAGCCGCCCAATCTTCTGCTTCAATGTCGGAACTGACGGCCTTGGGTCCGGCAGTCTCTGCATCTGGCCACGGACTAAAGGGAAACGGTTTGTCGTCGGAATTGTAGGTCATAAACATCAGGGCCTGAAAGATAAACTGCGCCAGGCTCGCACCGAAGCTGCGCAGGTTTTCGTTGCTCTGGCCGCTGAAGACTGTAAACAAAAACTGAATCACCACTACCGCACCGGTGACGACGCGCGCCACCACCAGAAAAAAGACAAACAACAGAATAAACAAACCCCGTATCCAGGTTTCTGCGGCGGTCAGGTTTTGCTTGAGTTCGTCGTCCATTATTTTTCCTTGCTCACTTTTTCCTTGCTCACATTGTGGTGTGATAACGTTGCGTAAAAGCGTTGAATAAAAAAGTCGGGTGAAATTATTTCGGTAAATAAGTGGTAAAGGTCTGCCCGATGAGCGTCTTATTCATAAAACGATATTCAAAATACCAATCGCCTTCCACCATTTCAAAATCTTCATTAATCCGGTAGCCTGTTTTATCTTCCACCATGCCCTGATTCAACAACAAAGTCAGATTGTAACGATAACCTGTCGACACACTGCCGTCGGATTTTTTCATGCTCGGATGAACCACCACCAGCTCCAGCGGAATCACTCCCACATTCCTTTCCATGCCGGATATGCGAAAACGAAACCCAAACAACCGGCCTTTTTTCAGTGGAATACGCTGGGTTTTTTCGACTAAACGTGCCTCACCTTTCGTCACATAACCAGATGTGGTGCTCGGATGCGTCAACCGCTCTGAGCCATCGATGAATTCATAAAACCCATATTCAAGTACTTTTGCCACGGGAGCCGCCATTGCCGCGGGCACCGTCAAGACCAAAGCCACTAACAATGCCACCGCTATCATCAATCCGTGCATAAAGAAGCGCCGATAATGTCCAACGCGATTGAAAGTCCTTTTCATTTTTTTACCCTTGTTTTAGATTCACGGTTAATTCGCCGGTTTTACGCCATCACCTGCCGCTGTCGTTTCAAATAACCTTTTACCTTGAGCACACCGTCGGCATTAAACCACTGATACATGGCCCGCTCCGGGCCAATAAAGTGCAACTCGGTACGCCCATCATTACTGCAGACATCCAGTCCATAATTCAATTCATCCCGAAACCGGAAGAAGCGCCCCTTTTTCACCAGCAGTCGCAGCGAGCCGCCACAATTTAAACGCCCGTAATCGATGCGATAATCATTGGGTGCCAGGGTCAGAGTCACTTCGTATTGATCGTATTGGTGTCCTGCTCTCACCACCTCGGTCAGCATCCCCTTCCAGACGCCGTAGACCTCCACGGCTGGAGCCGACCACGCACTCAGTGGCAACCAAAATAATAACCATATACTGATCATCGTAAGCTGTTTCATTCGCGACCTCCCGGGCGCTGATAACTGCGACACCTGACGCAGGTTGTGCCGTCTTCCGTGTCCAGACGCAGAGCCGTTAAATGCTCGCCCCACAGGCAACCGGTGTCCAACGACACCACATTATTGTCCTGGTACAGACCCAGCGTCGACCAATGCCCAAAAATAATTCGGCTGTCTCGACTGTGACGTTCGGGCACCTCAAACCACGGCACAAAACCGGCGGGCTGGGTTCCCGGCGCGCCCTTACTTTGTAATGCCAGCCGCCCCGCCACATCGCAATAGCGCAGGCGCGTAAAACAGTTAGTGATAAAACGTAGGCGTTCCCAACCGGTGAGCGTATTGGACCACTGAGTCGGCTCATCACCGTACATAATTTCAAAAAACAGCGGATGCTGATCACCTCGCAATACCGCCTCAAGTTCGGCGGCATAACCTTGCGCATCTTTCAGCGACCATTGCGGCGCTAAACCCGCATGGATCAGCGTGACCCCCAATATCGCATCCGTGTGCAACACGGGCTGGTGACGCAACCAGTCCAGCAACACATCCCTGTCCGGGGCTACTAGCACATCATCCAGGGTATCACTGCGATGTCGTCGACCGGCACCCGCAGCCAACGCCAGCAGGTGTAAATCGTGATTGCCCAGCACCGTGATGGCCGCCGCCGGGGTACGTTCGCTCAATTCACGCACGAAGCGTAAGACTTTCAGAGAGTCGAGGCCACGGTTCACCAGGTCACCCGTCAGCCACAACTGATCAACGTTCTCGTCAAACCGGATCGCCTCCAGCAAGGCCATCAACTCAGCGTAACACCCCTGAATATCACCAATTGCGTAAACCGCCATCGTCGCTACCTGACTCCATTAACGTCCGTGAGGGATGAAAGAATCCCCAGCTCGGGGGGCAGAATAACACGGAGCAGACGGAGATCAGTTACAATGCCGCATGGATAAAACCGTTGTTATTCCGAACAAAGACATTTCGCAAAACTCATCACGCCCTTGGCTACGCTCCGTTCTGTACGGTAGCCTGATCTTTCTCGGCTTCTTCGTAATTAGTCTCGTCGTCATTACCCTGCTCAACAAGGGCTGGGTCAACCACGTGCTCAATCCCGTGGGCGCCTACGTGTCCATGTTTCAGCTGATCTGGCCGGAGCAGCCGTTGCGTGCACTGGAATTCATTCTCACCAAGTCCTTTATCGTGCTCGCCCACAAAGACCCCCGCAGTGCGCTCAATTTATGGACACTGGAATACGATGCCATCACCCTCATGATTTATAGCCTGGTCGCCATCGTGCTGGGGCGCATGCTGGCCTACCGTTCGACGGCAAATACCACAGCCCACCTGACCACGCTTTTCGGCGCTGGTCTGCTGGTGAGTTCCGTAACCTACATGACCGCTATTGAGCATTGCGCTGGTGCCACCTGGGTCGGCTTTGTCAGTCTTTACGGCATGGGTTTTGACGGCTTTGATCTGTATCCCGTTTACCAATGGATATTATTTTTACTGGGCACCGGCTTGTTGATAATGGGCCAGCGCAAACTCCGTACCTAATTGCCTTCCTTTCATTACCACAAAAGATGACGACAACATTTTGCCCGCAAATGCTATGAACAATTCCGCCGCTTGACGAAGTCGCCTCCGTATCCTATAGCTTGGAAGGTCAGTCTAAAGGATCACCGCATGAAGATTCCCCAGCCAATAAGGTTCCCCCTGTTGTGAGGAAATGTCGCTGGGAAGTGTCATCAGGAGGTAATGCACCATGTCATTAACCATGAAAGAAATACTGATTCCCGGCCTTGCAAATGCTAACCCGGAATTCCCCAACGCCCCGCCAGGCTGGACCCTGCAAGAGGCAAAGCACATCGCCTCGCAGCAAGGCATTTTCCTCAGCAAAGACCATATTAGAGCGGTGCGCGCGATACAGGAATTTTTCTTCCAGCACCGCGACAAAAGACCCAATGTACGGGGCATACACGATGCCCTGGATGAAAGCTTTCACCAGCAAGGCGGTATTAAATATCTGTATAAATTATTCCCGGGTGGCCCGGTAGCCCAGGGTTACCTGATCGCCGGCGTGCAACCACCCGCAGGCGCCACAAACAAATCCTTCGGCAGCGTTCAGTAAAAGACCGTTCAGATAAGAGTAAGAGACAGCTCTGTAAGACACATCTTCAACGGGCCGTGTTCTCAATACCAGAAACAACGAGCACGGCCTAAGTATCCGGTGGCGGCATCGGCAAGCCCGCCAACTTGCAAATTTCATGCACCGGGTCTTTCGGAAAAAGTTTATAAATGTGACGCTCATAAATTTTTTGATCACGAAAGTGAGCACCTTTCATTTTCCCGAGTGAACGCACAATGGTGTGCATGGTGGGATTCTTCTGCTCGGCAGCATAATAATCACGGAAATACCAGATCAGCTCCCAGTGATCCACAAATAGCTCAATGCCATCATGCCGCGCCAATTCCGCGGCAACAGCCTCACTCCACTCATCCAGGTTCTGCAAAAAACCCTGCGCATTTGTTTCAATGATTTTGCCGTCGATTTCGAGTTTCATTCGTTTATCTCAAAATTTTTCGTAATCCCTCCCGATAACCTTAGTCGATGTACGAATCACATGCACACTCTACACGGGGAAAACAAATGAGACGAAAACAGATTGCCGATGTGCGCGTACGCAAACACACCAACGCCATCAGCAAAGGGATGTTATCCCCATTACAGGGATAGAATTTGAAAGAGGAAATTAGTCAATACACGCCCTGTTTTGGTTGTCCGTAAGGCAGTATTATTTTCTATCCGTAAAATTAGCTCGTCTTATTTCAAACCCATCGACCAGCAACAAAATCACACCTAAATCAAACCCCATATACACTTAACTGCTGACTCCAGTTACCAACATAGAATCAACCGGTCCGGCTTCAAAATAGATCGCCCTGATCCATGTTGAGTCGCTCACATAACACCGGCGCAAATAGGCGAATTTGCGGGCTCGCGTTGGCTATCGCCAACGACGGTGCCTCCCTGCACCGCATTCTTTTTGTTGCAAGAATAATCCCGCCTATAAAACGACCGGATAAATATTAGCAGACTACAGGCAACAGACTTACTAACAAGTCACTAATAATGAAGACTACTCATGTTACTTAAATCCACCGTCATACCGGCGAATGCCGGTATCCAGGAG
>CAYNYJ010000106.1:0-8051 GCA_964401355.1 uncultured Ectothiorhodospiraceae bacterium
ATCAGGTATTTTTCGGAATCAACCCACCTGTTGCACTAGCGAATTGAATTCACGGAACAAATGAGTACTCACGTTAAAGAAAAAAATGTTAGTACTAACCGGCAATAGAGAACAGACACTGATCATCGATGACAATATCACGGTGACCATCGTGAGCATTAACCGCTATTAAGTTAAAATCGGTATAAAAGCTCCCAGAGATATTTATCGTGGAACAGTGTTATTCCTTGTCACTGACTAATTTCAGGTGGCATTGTTCTCATCGGCGTCAAGGCGAGTAGCTTACTGAGTCCGGTCTGCAACGCCTGCTCATTGTTGGTATGCAGGGTTGCGTGCCCGAGTTTTCGACCGGGACGCGCAGCTTTACCATAGGCATGCAGATGCACCTGTGGCTCGGCAAGAATCTGTGTGGGGGCAGGCAGGGTACCCATGAAGTTCACCATGGCCGAATAGCCAGTGGCTGCAGTGCTTCCCAATGGCCAGCCCAATATTGCCCGGAGATGGTTTTGGAACTGGCTGGTTTCAGCGCCCTCAATAGTCCAGTGCCCGGAGTTATGCACCCGTGGCGCGAACTCATTGGCGAGTAATTTATCACCCACCTGAAATAACTCTAACGCCAATACTCCTGCGTACCCCAGTTCTTTCAACAGCCGTTGCGCATAGTTTTCAGCAAGTGCCTGCATAGGATCGTTCGGCCGACTTACGGATAAGTGCAGGATGCCGCTGCGGTGAGTGTTCTCGGTAAGGGGATAAAATGCAGTGTCACCTCGGTGTCCACATACGGCGATCACCGAAAGCTCTCGGTCGAAGGGCACGAAGGTTTCGAGGATGGCAGGCACGCCCTTTAGGCTTTCCCAGGCCGGCGACAGATCCTGCATGTCGCGCAACATGGCCTGGCCCTTGCCATCATAGCCCTGACTGCGGGTTTTCAGCAGTGCTGGCAAGCCGATTTCGGCCACCGCCTGCTGTAAATCCGCCAGGCTATCCACGGCCACAAAGGCGGGTGTGGGTATATCGAGCTGGCCAAACAGGCGCTTTTCGCGCAGTCGATCCTGTGCCGTGGCCAGCGCTTGTGGCAGGGGGTGAACCGGTACCCGTTCCGCAAGGAAATTGACGCTTTGCAGCGGCACGTTTTCAAACTCATAGGTCACCACATCGACCTGTTCTGCGAATGCTGTCAGGGCTGATTCGTCATCGAAATCAGCATGCACATGCGTACCCAGCGATGCCGCGCAGGCATCCTTGGCAGGGCATAGAAAAACGAATTCCAGGCCCAAAGGATATCCTTCCAGAGCCAACATGCGCGCGAGTTGGCCGCCACCTAACACCCCGATTTTTTTCATACGGCCTCACGAGGGTCGGCGTTAGCCAGCACAGCCTCGGTTTGTTGTGCTCGAAACCGCTCCAGGGCCTCGCGGAATGATGAATGTTTGTTGCTCAGGATGGCCGTCGCCAGCAAGGCGGCATTGATGGCACCGGCCTTGCCGATCGCGAGCGTGCCCACCGGGATGCCAGCGGGCATCTGGGCGATAGATAGCAACGAATCCATGCCATTGAGCGCTTTGGATTGCACCGGCACGCCGAGTATCGGCACTAGCGTTTTGGCCGCCATCATACCTGGCAGGTGTGCCGCTCCCCCCGCCCCGGCGATGATGACCTCTAAGCCCCGTGTTCGGGCGGATTCGGCGTACTGAAATAGTTTGTCTGGGGTGCGATGGGCGGAAACCACCTCTACTTCGTGAGGTACATCCAGCAGTTCCAGGGTTTCCGCTGCATGGCGCATCGTCTCCCAATCCGAGGTTGAGCCCATGATAATACCGACCAGTGGTTTCATTGTTTTTCTTCCATCATTGTCAAAATTTCTTCGCTCGTCAGATCGCCAGGCTGTTCAGAAGCAGCCACCTAGGAGCATTCAGTTGGCGGGTATTTCAGTGTGATCCCGTGATGATACTGACCCGCTTGCGATAGTCGCTGGCATTATATCATCTCTTAATGTGAGTGGATCAGATGAGCAAACGGATGCTGAGAGAGGTGTTTGGCAAAATACTAAACGGGAACGTGGCTCCTTCTAGCGAAGAAGTGAGGGATGGCATCGGTTTAGCCTTAAGGAACCGCTGATTAATTCTGGACGAAGTCGATTGTGACCTAAAATGTCCGGCTTCGCCAACAGTGGCGTTGCCAGACATTTTAGGTGCAAGATGCGCGGTTATGAATGCATCAGAAGTTGCTTAAATATGCTCAGTCTATCGCACTTTTGCTTTGTTTCTTAAGGTTGTCAACATACCTTTTGACAATAGCTCTGCCTGGGATTTTATCGTTCTTGTTATAAACCAGATAATGAACGATGGCGTGTGCTGCCATGGCAATTAACAAGCCTTCAAAGATGCCCACCTTATAGACGAGAGCACCACATAGGATGGCCAGCATCAAGGCATAAGGGCCGTGATGGATCACATGTCCAAGTCCGGCAATCATTTTCCAGCCGGTAAATATCATGATGACTGCCAATGCAAACTTGGGCAGATAGTCCAGGTAGTGTGTATTGAGAGTGAAGAATAAAACCACACTGCCAATGATCAAAACAGAAAACTTGGTATAAGCACCCGCCAGTTTATTGGTCGTGCTTTTCGCCAGGCCATCCAGGTTGGTCATGCCACCGAAGAAACTTGCCCCCATATTGGCAATCCAAATGGCAAGCAAGCTGTTGTTGCTGTTACATTTGCGTTTTAAGGGGTCAATTTTTTCAATGGCTGCATTGCTCATCACCTGCTCAATCACATCGATGACTGCAAGCATTACGCAGAAAAGCACCATGTAAACCAGTAGCATAAAGGTTACATCGGTGGGTATTGGCAGTCGTAGTTCAAGATCAACATCCTCTACGTATATCATGGGGACATCGATTATCTGGGCCAATATCACGCCACCAACGATGAGCACAAAATAGGGTATGGCAGGTTTTGTATGCTGAAACTTGGAAAACAGATATAAAAATCCGGCAAGACCCATTGCTGAAATGATGACGATTTGCATTCTTGCGGCATTCCAGAATTCTTCTGCTTCCGCAGCGGCTGGCACTTCATAGGTGAAGGCGAAAAACTTCACAAGAATTTTCAGGCCAATGCCCGCCAGCAGCCCCTCAACTAAATAGACCGGCACGGCAATCAGCAAGTATCTTTGCCAGTTGAATTTCCATATAACGGCTTGCATTACCGACGTCAGGAAAATACAAAATGCCATATTTTGCACCCCAAAGGAGGCCACTCCCAATGCCAGTACGGGCGCTAACCCAGCCGCAATACCGGGTGATCCGATATAATTTCCGGGCCTAATCCAGGAATTAATCCAGCCAATCAGGCAGGCGAATGCCACTGTCGCCAAGCCAACCTTGATTGGGTAATCTGACATGATGGCAATGCCAATAGACAAAGGAATGGCCATTGAGCCGGTTATGAGACCCGCGGATACATCACGTAAAGCGTACTGGGCCTGAAAGGCTGCGTTACCGGGTATCGTGACGGGTTTTGTATCTTGAAGGTCTGATGCTGATTTGTTTTCTGAATCTGCTTGTGAAGTCATAAACAATTAAAGCCTCTTGACAATTTAAAATGATCCGTACAATAACGCATGGGAAACGTCCTCTATTGAATACAACGTAACACATTGAAATTTCATGGGTATTCAGAGAGGGCTTGAGGTATGTTTTGTGACCGCAACACTAACATATGTGACCTCACAGAGGTAATTTATGTCAATACAAAAAATTTGTATGTGGTGCTAAAAAAACGTCGTTATTGATATCTTATCGTTATGGGTAAATCGATTTATTTGCAATTCTGTGGGTGAGAGAGAAGATTCTCACCGCTTAACGATGACATCACCAGTGTGCAGTTACGATCTGCAACGTACTTATCGATCTGCTTTTGCAGTCCATCAGGCAAGCCCACAGCAACCCTGCCACCTCGCACTTTCGCACTAATTTTGCGCGCAGAATAGGTGACGTTCGAAGGCGATTTTCAAAATCCCTAGGATATTGCCCGCAGTACGTTGAACGTTCCTATCGGTGCACTGAAATAATGTCATCCGCGACGACTCCCCTTTTTGTGGCAGCTTGGTACAATACCTCCTTTTTTTCATCGCCCAGTCCACATTAACCCAGGAAACCCCTATCGTAATGCGTACCCGATTTGCTCCCAGCCCCACTGGTTATCTCCATATTGGCGGTGCCCGTACTGCCCTTTATTCTTGGTTACACGCCCGTAAACATGGCGGGCGGTTTGTGTTGCGCATCGAGGACACGGACCGTGAACGTTCTACGGAAGCGTCGGTGAATGCCATTCTAGAGGGCATGACCTGGCTGGGGCTGGAGTACGATGAGGGGCCATTTTATCAGTCTCAGCGTTTTGATCGTTACAAAGAAGTCATCCAACAATTGTTGGATAAGGGACTGGCGTACCGTTGTTACTGTTCGCGCGAGGAGCTGGACACCATGCGCGAAGAGGCCATGGCGAAAAAAGAAAAGCCGCGTTACAACGGCCGTTGCCGGATGCGCAGCGATGCCCCCGAAGGCATTGAACCAGTGATACGTTTCAAAAACCCCACCGAGGGCGCGGTGGTCATTGAAGATTTGATCAAGGGCAGGGTGGTGATTCAGAACAGTGAACTAGATGATTTGATCATCGCCCGTAGCGACGGCACGCCGACCTACAATCTGACCGTGGTGGTGGATGACTGGGATATGGGTGTGAGTCACGTGATTCGCGGTGATGATCATCTCAACAACACGCCACGACAAATTAACTTGCTGCGCGCACTGGGTGTGGAGCCGCCGATTTATGCCCATGCACCAATGATCCTCGGTGATGACGGCAAACGACTCTCCAAACGTCATGGCGCGGTGAGTGTGATGCAGTACCGCGAAGACGGTATTTTACCGGAGGCACTGCTGAATTATCTGGTGCGCCTAGGTTGGTCTCACGGCGATCAAGAAGTGTTTTCCATGGATGAGATGATCGAGTTGTTCGACATCACGGACGTCAATTCAGCGGCCTCCATGTTCGACCGTGAAAAACTGCTGTGGTTGAATCAGCAGTACATTATCAAGGCTGAACCGGACTACATTGCACACCACTTAAGTATTCACCTCGGCAAGTTAGGCATCGATCCCAGTGAAGGCCCGGATATTTTAGAAGTGGTCAAAGCGCAACAGGAGCGTGCACAAACGTTGGTGGAAATGGCCGAAATCAGTCGTTTTATTTACCAGGATTTTGAGGCCTTCGATGAAAAATCCGCGAAAAAGAATTTACGCCCGGTGGCTCAGGAGCCGTTGAAAAAGATGCGCGATGCGTTGACGGCACAAACGGATTGGAGTGTTGAAGCCTTACACAAAACGGTTGAAACCGTTTCCGAAGCACTGGAGCTGAAAATGGGTAAAGTCGCGCAGCCTTTGCGCGTTGCCGTAGTGGGGCGCGCCGCATCACCCGGTATCGATGTAACTTTGCACCTGGTCGGCAAAGAGGCGTGCTTGCGACGTATCGATATGGCTTTGGCCTTTATTGAAAAGCGCGCAGCCGAAAGCTGATCGCACACACGCTTTACAACAAAAAATATTTTTAGGCAGGACAGGATAAATAACACCCTATGAACGACAACGACACTTCAGAGACACCCTCTGTGACGATAAGCAATTTTATTCGTCACATCATTGATGACGATATTGCCGTGAATAAAAATCAAGGCAAGGTGGTAACCCGTTTTCCACCGGAGCCCAATGGCTATTTACACATTGGTCATGCGAAATCGATCTGCCTGAATTTCGGCATTGCGGCCGATTACAACGGCAGCTGCAATTTGCGTTTTGACGATACCAACCCGCACAAGGAAAACGTCGAATTTGTGGAGTCCATTCAAAAAGATGTGAAGTGGTTGGGTTTCGATTGGGGCCAACAACATTTTTTCGCCTCGGATTATTTTGAGCAACTGCACGACTATGCCGTGCAGTTGATTCAAAAAGGTAAAGCCTATGTCTGTGACTTGAATGCGGAAGAGATGCGCGAATATCGTGGCACACTTACCGAGCCGGGCAAAGACAGTCCGTATCGGAATCGTTCCGTCGAAGAAAATATCGAACTGTTTGCCAAGATGCGCGCAGGCGAGTTTGAAGATGGCAGCAAAGTATTGCGCGCCAAGATCGATATGGCATCGCCTAACATTAATTTGCGTGACCCAACGATTTACCGCATTCGCCACGGTGTCGTGCATCATCAAACGGGTGAGTCATGGTGTATTTACCCCATGTATGATTACACGCACTGCCTGTCGGATTCCATCGAAGGCATTACCCACTCGCTGTGTACCCTGGAGTTTGCCGATCACCGGCCGTTGTACGACTGGTTTCTGGATACCTTGGAAACCGCGAGCCATCCGCAGCAGATTGAGTTTTCACGCTTGTCGCTGCAATACACCATTACCAGTAAACGAAAATTGACCTCGCTGGTGTACGATGGCCACGTGCAAGGCTGGGATGACCCGCGTATGCCGACCATCGCGGGTATGCGCCGACGTGGTTATCCGGCGGCGGCCATTCGTGATTTTTGCAGCCGTATTGGCGTCACCAAATCCGATAACACGGTGGAAATGGGCGTATTGGAAAACTGCGTGCGCGAAGACCTCAACACCAACGCACCGCGTCGCATGGCGGTACTTAATCCGTTAAAAGTGATTATCGAAAACTATCCCGAAGGACAGGTGGAAAATCTGGTGGTGCCCAATCATCCGCAGAATGAATCTATGGGCAGCCGTGAAATTCCCATGTCGCGGGAGATTGTCATCGATCAGAATGATTTCCTCGAAGTGGCACCCAATAAAAAATTCAAACGTCTGGTGCACGGCGGTGAAGTGCGCCTGCGCAACGGTTACGTGATCCGTTGCGACGAGATGATCAAGAATGAGCAGGGTGAGGTGATTGAACTACGTTGCAGTTACGACCGCGCCACCCTGGGGGCGAACCCTGAAGGTCGCAAGGTCAAAGGGGTGATCCACTGGGTGTCGGCGGCCCACGGCATCAAGGCCGAGGTACGCCTGTACGACCGTCTGTTTAACCATCCAACACCGGATGCGGCCAAAGATGGTCAGGATTACACCGCACATCTCAACCCGGATTCCCTGCTTACATTAACCCATTGCATATTGGAACCGGCCCTGGGTGAGACCGCTGAGGGTGAACATTTCCAGTTCGAGCGCGAAGGATACTTCTGCAAAGATCAAATGGTTACTACCGATAGTTCACCTATTTTCAACAGAACGGTCACACTGCGAGACTCCTGGGCAAAAATAGAGCAACAAGCGGCCAAATCGGCTTGACACAGTCCCGAATTTCACTAGAATAGCGCTTCGCTTTTCGGGGCTATAGCTCAGCTGGGAGAGCACTTGCATGGCATGCAAGGGGTCGGCGGTTCGATCCCGCCTAGCTCCACCACACTGCTCAAAAGCGTAAGTGCTTTTAAAGCGCTTTTTGAGTACTTTGTTAGAGTACGACCAGTCGATGTCCCCATCGTCTAGAGGCCTAGGACACTGCCCTTTCACGGCGGCGACAGGGGTTCGAATCCCCTTGGGGACGCCATATTTGGCGTTTATAAACAAAGGCTTACACTTTCTGGTGTGGGCCTTTTGTTTTTTAGGGTAAAATTTAGGGTAAAAATAGGGTGATATATCATCCGCAAAAAAATCCCATATCCCATGACAGTAGGCACTGGTTCAAACCCAGTATTGCCCACCAATTAAATCAATAAATTATGTGATAATTTCAAGCTTTACTCATCTTCATAAAACACCATGTAAGCATGCTATTTGAATGGTTATTACGTTGTGGCGCGGAAATTTAGTTACTAAAAACTCTAGCATGTCGAAGGCGTTACGGGTCTTTTAGGTGTACTAACCCCGTGGAGTATTGACGAAATACGGTCTACGACGAGATACAGTCTACACTGAATTTATGTAGTCGATCCTGAAAAACAATCAAGACACTGAAAAACAAAGAAAAAGATAACACG
>CAYNYJ010000107.1:0-8033 GCA_964401355.1 uncultured Ectothiorhodospiraceae bacterium
AGGTATTTTTCGGAATCAACCCACCTGTTGCACTAGCGAATTGAATTCACGTTACGAAGGAAGAAGTAAATGAGTAAAATACAAATTGTACTGGATAAATTCACAGTAGGCTTTTCGGTTTTTTGTGCCATACATTGTGTATTAACACCAATAGCTATGGTTATTTTACCTGCATTAGCCGCAACAATATTTGGAGATGAGAAATTCCATCTACTCATGCTAATAGGAGTTTTACCTTCAAGTGTAATTGCTCTAACAATGGGCTGCCGAAAACATAAAGAGTGGAGTGTAGTAATTTTAGGTTTAATTGGCCTTGCAGTTCTCACATTTACAGCAATTTTTGGTCACGACTTATTTGGGCACACAGGGGAAAAATATTTTACATTGTTAGGTGCTACAATTATAGCTTATAGTCATATTCGGAATCATAAATTGTGTTGTAAATACAATTGCCATACCGAATAATCAGTTTCATTGATTCAAAATAGTATGAGGCTTTAATTAACATTATTACCTAACAAAAAGTTCAAACTGACTCCGTAACAAGGCACTTTTTTTGTAAAAATCGCAAAAAAAACCGCCATGTTACTCCGCAGCTTAACTTGGCGTTAACAGGATAACGCTTGGGAGCAAAGACACATGTTTTTTGGGAAAAACAAAACGCATCGCAATGCGCAAATCGACACACTGGTCGGCAGTGGTACGGTGGTAAAAGGCGACGTGTATTTTAAGGATGGGCTGCATATCGACGGGGTGGTGAAGGGCAGCGTGATTGCCGAAGGTGAGAGTTCCATGCTCACCATGAGCGAGCAGGGGCGTATTGAGGGTGAGGTACGTGTGCATAACATTGTGCTTAATGGCGAGGTGGTCGGCGATGTGCATGCCTCCGAGCACATTGAACTTGCCCCAGCGGCACGCGTCACAGGTAATGTGTATTACAATCTCATTGAAATGGCCATGGGGGCTGAGGTGAATGGCAACTTAGTGCATCAGGTGAGTGTGCCGACTGAGCGAGAACCTGCGGTAGCAGAAACGGACACTGGGTTGGCGGCAAACGGCGGTTAATTCTTGACTATTTAGTCGGAAATGCTTAACTTGGTCGGTAATTTAGGGATTGCTAATATATCTCAAGCAATATGAGTGTGATGGCATAGTAGGCTAGGCCAGCGCAACTAGAGGATGGAGTTGATAGATGAGTATAGAAAACATGGCAACTGAAACGGGCACGGACATGAATGCAACCAGTGACGATCTGCTGATTGTCACCCAGAATGCCGCCGACAAGGTCAGGGCCTTGATTGAGGAAGAGGGTAATGATGCATTAAAGCTGCGAGTGTTTGTCACCGGTGGCGGCTGTTCCGGTTTTCAGTACGGTTTTTCTTTTGATGAAAATATTAACGACGGTGACACTGCCATCGAAAAAGACGGCGTCACCTTTCTGGTGGATCCGATGAGTTACCAATACCTGGTCGGCGCTGAACTGGATTATCAGGAAGGCCTGCAAGGTGCGCAATTCATGATCAATAATCCCAACGCCAGCGCGACCTGTGGCTGTGGTTCTTCCTTTTCCATCTAGTGTGATCTGATGAATACTCGCTGAAGATTTAATCGTACGGAATTCACGAGGGAGGCCACGCGCCTCCCTTTTTGTTTGTTATGCTTATACATTGAGTGAATAAACAATTGAGCGGAGACTCTCCATGAGTGATTACCTGCCGGGCCTTGCCGGTGTACCGGCCACCAAATCCAATATTTCGGACATCGACGGCGAAAAGGGTGTGCTGTTTTATCGCGGCTACCCTATCGAGCAACTGGCCCAGCACAGCAGTTTTGAAGAAACCACGCTGCTCCTGCTGGATGGTGAGTTACCCACTACGACGGAATTAGCCGCGTTTGATCAGGATTTGCGTGAGAATCGTCAGGTCAAATACCACATCCGTGAACTGATGAAGACCTTGCCGGCCACCGGCCACCCAATGGACATGTTGCAGACCGCAGTGGCCAGCTTGTCGATGTTTTATCCCGGTACTGAATGCCTTACCAGTAACGAGGTGTGTGAAGATCTCAACTATGTGCACAACATGACGGTGAAACTCATCGCTCGCATGGGCACCATCGTCGCCATGTGGCAGCACTTGCGCAATGGCTATGAGCCGCCGGTCCCGCGTGAAGATCTCACCTATGCCGAGAACTTCCTGTACATGCTTAATCGCAAAGAGGCGGATCCGCTGCTGGCGCACATTATGGACGTGTGCCTGATTTTGCATGCCGAGCACACCATCAATGCCTCTACCTTTTCGACTCTGGTGACGGCTTCTACTTTGGCTAGCCCCTATAGCGTGATTGCCGCCGCTATTGGTACGCTTTCCGGCCCGTTACACGGTGGGGCCAATCAGAGGGTGCTGGAGATGCTCATGGAAATTGGTTCGCCCGATAAAGCTGCTGCTTACGTGGACAAAAAACTGGCGAACAAAGAAGTTATTTGGGGCATGGGCCATCGCGAATATAAGACCAAAGATCCGCGTGCCATCATCCTGCAAGGCTTGGTCGCCAAATTGATGGAGTCCCGTGGCGGTGATGTGAATCCGCTCATGGAGATTGCCCTGGAAGTGGAAAAAGTGGTGGAGGATCGTTTGGCACATAAGGGTGTGTATCCGAACGTGGATTTTTATTCGGGGATTTTGTATCAGGAGATGGGCATTCCCGCCGATCAGTTCACCACCATTTTTGCGATTTCCCGCTCGGCTGGCTGGCTGGCGCATTGGCGTGAACAGCTAGGGGATAACCGTATCTTCCGGCCGACCCAGGTTTATACCGGTTCCGCACCACGTGATTACGTGCCTATAAAGGTCAGATAAAAAAGGCCAGGTAAAAGAGGAAAGGGACGGGTTTACTCGAGTTTTGTTATGGGCAGAGGTTTTCTCCTTTTCTCTGACTTCTAACCTTAAACCTGATAAATCCCGCCGAGGATCACCGGCCGTTTTGCGCCTGTCACAGCGGGCAGGTTACCAGGGCGGTGAGCCAGGGTTTCTCGCGCTAGCCAGGCGAAGGCCACGGCCTCGACCCATTCTGCAGACAGTCCCAGTTCATCGGTGGTGATCACGGATGCGGTGGTGAATTTCTGTCCCAATCGGGACATCAAATCAGCGTTGCGACTTCCCCCACCACAGACCACGATTTGTGTGGTCTGTGGTGCTGTTTGCGTCACCGCCTGCTGAATGCTGACGGCGGTAAGTTCGCTCAGCGTTGCCTGCACGTCAGCGGGGTCGACTGGCCGGGCAACGTTGACCAGTTGTGTGTCCAGCCAAGCCAGATTGAAATGCTCGCGACCAGTGGATTTGGGCGGGGTGCGCTGAAAAAAATCATCCTGCAACAACGTGTCGAGTAGCAATTGATTAATGGTGCCGGAGGCCGCCCACTGGCCATTGTCGTCATAGGCCTGTTGTAAGTGGCGTTGCACCCAGGCATCCATCAGGCCATTGCCGGGGCCGGTATCGAAGCCTGTTGTGATATTTTTGGCGGCGGCCAGCAGTGTTACGTTGGCGATGCCGCCGATGTTGAGTATCACTCGTGGTTGCGAATGCGAGCCAAACATCGCGGCATGAAAGGCGGGTGCCAAGGGAGCACCTTGCCCCCCAACGGCCATGTCGCGGCGACGAAAGTCGGCGACGGTGGTGATGCCAGTGAGTTCGGCTAGGGTGTTGGGGTCACCGATTTGCAGGGTGAAAGCGCTGCCATTTTTTGGCCGATGCCGAAGGGTTTGGCCGTGGCTGCCAATGGCCTGCACCTGAGTTGCCTCGATGTCGCTTTCTTTCAGCAGTTGGGTAACGGCTTCGGCAAAAACGCTGGCCAGCTGAATGTCGGCCAATCCCAGTTGTTCAATTTCGTTATCGCCCGGGGTGCAGAGGGTTTTGAGCGTTTCCCGCAGCACAGTGGGCAGCGGGAAATTAATGGCTTTAATCAAGCGCACTGTGTCGTCACTGAAATTGACCAATGCGGCATCAACGGCATCGAGACTGGTGCCAGACATGAGACCGATGTAGTAAGGCATTGTTTCTGGGAATGAGGAGCTAGGCACGAGGGATGACTTTCCTAGCCGCCCGTTCCTCGTTACTCGCCTCTGTCGTTCAGCGCCAGCTGGGTGCGCTGTAACACGTCCAGTAATGCCACCAGTCCACGAGCCTTATTAAGGAAATCGGTTTTGTATTTTTTCTTGATGGGCGCGGCGTCCGGCAAGCGCACCGTGAGCGGATTGCGGTGCACGCCGTTGACGCGGAATTCGTAATGCAGATGCGGGCCGGTGGAGCGCCCGGTAGTGCCCACATAACCGATGACCTGGCCCTGGCGCACGCGTTTGCCGCGACGCATTCCCGGTTTGATGCGTGACATGTGTGCGTACAGGGTGCTGTATTTTCCGCCGTGCTGAATAATCACCGTCTTGCCGTAACCGCCTTTGCGACCGACGAACAGCAGTTTGCCATCACCCGCGGCCTTGATGGGGGTGCCGCGTGGTGCGGCGTAATCCACGCCGTGGTGATTTTTCCGTTTTTTCAAGGTGGGGTGATAACGTTTGCCGAAGCGGGAACTGATGCGGGTGAAATCCACCGGGGTGCGCAGGAAGGCCTTGCGCATACTGCGGCCATCGGGCGAATAATAATCGGCCTGGCCGCTGGCATCGACGTAGCGCAGGGCGCGATAGGTCTTGTTGCGATTGACAAATTCAGCGGCAAGAATGTTGCCGTCACGTTGTTTGTGACCATCCAGATACAGTTCTTCGTAGACCAGGGTAAAGTGGTCGCCGTTGCGGATATCTAATGCAAAATCGACGTCCCAGCCAAAAATGCCCGCCAGTTCCATGATCAGGTTGTCGGACATGCCGGCGGCCTGGCCCGCCAGGAATAATGACGAGTTAATCACGGCGGTGGTATTGGTGACGCGGACGTCCATTTTACGGGTATCGGTCGTGACTTCGAACGCATCCTGCTCGTTGCGGATGACTTTCAGGGTGGTGAGCGCGTTGATTTTGTAAACCAGCTGTTGTAGTTGGCCGTCGTTTATCTGGAATTTGAATTGCTGGCCTGGCATCAGACGTTTGAGTGATGCGGTGGTTTTATCGGCGCGCATGACGCGATCCAGTTGCTGCGGACTCAAACCTTGCCGGGCAAAAATCAGCGCCAGGCTATCACCGCTTTTGACCGTAGCACTGTGCCAGTTGCCGTCTTCGTCAGATTGAGCAAGCTGCGGAGACATTGTTGAGGACGGACGACCGCCCGGGATGGCCAGGGGTAGGTTGATGCGTTGCGTGTGAGAGCGGGTTTCGGATGTTTCGTTGGACGATGTTGTTGTTGTCGAAGTCAGCGCTAAAACCTCGGGGCGGGTAGCCTTGGCATTATCGACGTCGAGAAAAAATATGCTGGCTAAAATTGCCACGCTGGCGATCAGCCCCAGCCAGTGGACCTTACCATTTGTCAGGGCTTGACGCGCAGGGTTGGGGGTGCCGCCATCGACTTGCATGGATTTGTAATCCCGGCCCATGTTGGGTCTGTGACGATGCGGGTGAGTGTTGCTCATAGTTTAATCACGTGTTGAGAGCCTTATTGTTTCCACGTTTGTTACCATTTTGTTGCGATTAAATGTTGCCAAACTTAAGCAACGGGCCATTTATATATCGGCCATCAATGGCAGTCAATGAACAAGAAAGTGTGAAATATTCGAGGTTTAGCTTGTTATCCGCAGTGATTTTATACTTATTGGCGCTAAGCAGCTTAATCATAAGCTAGATTCAGCCCCATTGGCTAGAAAAGGCAGCAGATTTCAGCGGCTTTTTAATTTGAGTTCAGGGGAATAGCGGGTGGTGCAGTTGCGTCCACTGTCTTTGGATTTGTAGAGTCCAAGATCGGCCTCGGCAATGAGTTGTGCGTAGGCGAGAGTTTTTTCATTCATTTCGGTGACGCCAAGGCTGATGGCGATGGAGAGGCTTTTGCCCTCTACCATGATAGGTTCAGCGTTGACGGCGATTCGCAGACGCTCGGCGAGAATTTCGGCACCTTCGATATTTGTCTCGGGTAATACGATGATAAATTCCTCGCCACCATAGCGGCCAAGGGTGTCACTGGCCCGCAGTCCTCCGGTGAGGCGGTCGGATACCATACGCAGCACCTCGTCACCGGCCAAGTGGCCGTGATCATCGTTCACCCGTTTGAAAAAATCGATGTCGGTGAGGATAACAGAAAGTTTATTGCCATAACGTTGGGCGCGGTCAAATTCGGTGGAGAGCATTTCTTCGATATAACGGCGATTAAAGAGTTTGGTGAGGCCGTCACGGTTGCTCATCTCGCGTAATTTTTCCGTGGTTTGTTCCAGTTTTGACTGGTAAATGCTGGTGTCGGTGACGTCCAACACGGTGAAGCAAATAAATTGTACGTCACCCGCGTCGTCTTTCACTGGCATCAAGGTGCAATCCTGACGCATGCAGTCCACGCCGCCGGTGACGGGGCGATTATGGGCAAACTTGAACAGGTAGGGCCGCTGTTCCCAGGACGTGAAGGAGAAATTCTTGAGAATGAAGACGTTTTCGATCTTTCGATCCAGCCATTTCTGGGGAAGTTCCGGGAAGGCGTCAAACAGGTTTTTGCCGATTACGGTGTCAGACTTGTGATTGCTGTGGATTTCCATGAACTGGTTCCACAAAACGATTTCGCGCTTTTGGTTAATAACGAAAATGCCCACGTTGACACGGTCAACGATGAAATTTTGTAGGGTAGCAAGGTTGTTATTAATGGAGTTGTTCGACATGAAGGTGAGTGGCGTATGCAGCCTAAAGGCCGTCCATGAAATCGTCGAGGATGTCCTGCAGCGTGCCAATGGCTTCTTCCGTCATGAACATCAGCAGGTGGCATTTGAAATCACGCCCTTCAACAGTGAAGTTGACCTCCATCAGCAGGGCGTGGGACCAGGAGAGCTGTTCGGGTACCAATACTTCATCGATGGGCTTGCGTTCCGCCATTAGCGACGGTGCCGAAAAGCTGAGGTCGGTCTCCAGGGTTTCCGAGATGCCGTTGATGATGGCGCCGACCAGCAGGTTGCTGACTTCCAATAACAATTCCTGTTCGGCAGATTGATCCAGGTCCGTGTCATAGCCCATGAGATCGGCCAGATCATCGGCCCCGGTCTGGGCAAAGATCACAATGGCTTCACCGCGCAAAGAATTAGAGAAAGCTTGCCGAACCGCAGAGACTTCGGCGTGGGTATCGACCATGCCGGTTACCGTGCCGATGACGTCTTCGACGGTCACCAGGCGGATGCGAGGTACGGACAGCTGTACAAAATTGCCGAGGATGCGGGCCAGTGAATCGCCTGCCTGGCCCATGGCGATATTGACGACTTCTTGCAGGGCGTCGTTCTGATCCTCCGTGTAAGGTTGTATGCTCATATTTGTGTTAGATGATGCCGTATTCGCGTAGTACATTTTCGATGTCCATTGTTTTCACCGGTTTTTTGATGAAGGCCATGGCGCCGAGTTTTTTCACACGTTTCTGAGCTTCGGGTTGAATGTCGGCAGAAATGACGATGACGAAAGTGTTGAGTTGTTCTTTTTGTAGATGTTCCAAAGTTTCGTAGCCATCCATCACCGGCATGGTGAGATCCAGAAACATAATTTCGGCTTTGCCTTCGCGATAGGCTGTCAGGGCTTCTTCGCCATTTTCAGCTTGAGTGATATCTACCTTCCAGCTGGGTGGCAAGGCGCGAATAACCATTTTTCGGGAAATTTTTGAGTCGTCGACAACGGTAATAGGGACGGCCATAAGATATTCAGTATCCTGTATGTATCGTGCTTGTTTGCTACATGCTGGGTAGAAATATTTGGTGCGCAATTAATTATCGGCAGATTGAAGTGATGCTTTAGATGCAATGAGTAGAACAGTAGGGAATGATGCTATATACGATTTGTTTTTTTTATGTGCATTTTATGTACATAAAATCACTGCTGTCCCGTTAACTTTATAACCGTCATGCTGGCGCAGGCCAGCATC
>CAYNYJ010000108.1:0-8025 GCA_964401355.1 uncultured Ectothiorhodospiraceae bacterium
ATTAGATTTCCCTAGGCATTCTGTAATACCAACAAAGATATCTGCCGGAGTATTTCTATTGGTAAGTCCATTTATATTTACACAGCCAGAAGGATCCTTAGACTCCAGGTTGCCTTTAGCTTCTATATTCATTACTTCTGCATTTGCAGAAGTAATGAAAAAGGCAGCTAATATAAAAAATATTCTTCTCATAATAATTATTCTCCTGAAATAAAAATACCTTATCGCTCAGTAACACCTCTACACCCGACAACGTATCTCTGAGAGAAAGCCCGGGCCCAGAGAACAGTTATTGCTAATACAAAAAACAATAACCTTCGCCCTCTTCGGTTCTTGTCCTATCCAGTCTCCCGGGGAAACACGCTTCGTTGGGTCATCGACTCAACCTTCCGAATCTTTACGCTGAGTCCTCCAAGCACTCAATATAAAAACGAAAATCTTCTCCTGTAAAAAATATGAATATCTATTATGACCACGCTGGATGACATGCTGAGGAGTTCCGATAAGATTAAATATTGGCCTCCTTGCCATTATGATATTTCGATAATTTATTATTTTATGCTTAATTATTTATTGAATAATAATAAATGTCACTTAATTTTCCTCTATTAGAAAGAATTGTTACCTGCCCCCGATTAACTGATGACAATGAGAACTCTTCTCCCTCACGAATAACAGAGAATATCAATCATTATTTTTCGCAGCAGCCATCATTTTCATCATGCTGACCGCCAATGAATCTCGATTTTTATTTAATGCTGCGTAACTCGTCCATATCATCCTGGCGTCTTTTGGTGGCGGAATATCTCCAGGATGTGAAAGAATAGTCCCACTAGTCGTAACCCAAACGGCCATACTATTTTTATACCCTTCCTTAGAATATTCTTTGCGAAACAATACATATTCCTGGTTGAGATATTCAGTAATCCGAGGATGAGATGAGGATGGAAGAACGGTCGCAATACGCACAAGCGTATCTTTTATAAAAAAGAAGGCGATGGTATTCGCCGGAAGACCATTAATGGTTTTTATATCCTGGTAACAGACGCGCTCTCCCAGATCCGAAGGTTCGTGCGCACATTGCAAATCGAGGCCTGCATAATCCTCCAATATTTCTCGTTCCCCAAGCAATGCTAGCTCATCATCTGAAAAATCAACCGTTACTTCTGGCTTCAGGAACGGTAATATTCCAGCGAGTAAATTTGTTACGCTTATTCCCTCTTGGGACGCGGCTATAGAAATCCCTCCACTCACGAGAATAATTATAAGAATAATTTTTTTCATATTGATTTTACTCTGTTATTTCCAACCCTGATCTTCATCACCGCTCCGTAACACTCTCACCCACATGCTTCATCAACGGACTTAGAAAATACTCAACAATCTTTCGTTTGCCGGTTTTAACCTCAACAGTAACCGCCATGCCCGGCACCAGATTAACCATTTTGTCACCCACTTGAATCATCGATTTTTTCATCAATACAGTAGCGCGATAAATCAGGCCAAATTGTTCGTCCGCGATTGCATCCGTTGATATAGTTATCATCTCGCCCTCGATAATGCCGTATTTGGTAAAGGGAAAGGTCTCAACCTTTATCTCGACAACCTGCCCTTCATTCACAAAACCAATATCTTTGTTGGCCACCCAGGCTTCCACTTCCAGTTGAGAGTTCTCTGGCACGATGACCATCATGGCTTGGGCGGGAGTGACGACGCCACCGATTGTGTGAATATCCAATTGCTGCACAATGCCAGAAACGGGGGCAGTCAATTTTTGTAATGTATAGCGTTGCTGAGCCTTGTTTAGTTCTTGCGACAGCGCATTCACTCTCCTGTTGATCTCTGCCAGTTCTGTCATGGTGTTTTTAGTAAATTCAGCTTGTACGGCTGTTTCTTGTTTTTGGGCTCCTTCAATAGCCGCGGCGATTTCCTTAATCTGTTTGCCCAATGAGGCCAGATCATATTGTTGTTCCGTGCGCTGTTGTTCAAGTTCCAAATAAGAATGACGCGGCACCAGGTTTTTTTCTGATAATTCTTTTAAGGATTCGGTACGTTCAGTAATAATAGGTAATGTTGATTTGAGTTTTTTGATGGTGGTTCTTTTAACCTCAAGCTCCGCTTTACGTTCTGTAACCCTAGCTTGTACCGACTGTAACCGGGCTTGATGCTCTTCTAACTGGCTTATTAATATTTGACGCTGAATCGTTTTTTGTTCGATGTTGATATTTAACTCACCTGCGAATGACAGCTTGTTGACAAGCCTGGATATTTCTCCTTTTTTATAGCCTCCTGTAAAAGTTGCCGCGAGGGTTAAACGCTGCTTTTGCATACGAGCCGCTAGCAGCTCTTCTTCGGAGCGCTGTTTGTCTGCCCCACTGCTGGTGGCATCCAGCTCAATAAGAAGGTCGCCCTTGCTCACCCGCTGGCCTTCTTTGACATGGATGGCTTTCACTACACCCATTTCCAGTGGCTGAATAATCTTGCTATGCCCTGCGGTGATGATTTTTCCCTGTGCCGTGGTGACAACATCCACTTCACCAATACAGGCCCAGGCAATGGCGATAACTACGAGTAACACCAAGCTCCAGATCACCATGCGCCCAACGGGAGATGGCGGGCTTTCCTGGATTTCCAGTGCCGCAGGTAAAAATTCATGTTCGTGGGTTTTTTTCAACATAGCGGATTCAATTATTTTTAGTCTTACACAGGTTTCACTGAAGGTGTGCCGGGCGTATTCAGCGATTCTTTAATCAAGTGCTCTTCGTCCTGATAACTGTACAGGTGAGCATAGGCACCTTTTTTTGCGATCAATTCGTCATGCGAACCTATTTCGATAATCTCCCCTTTGTCCATAACGATGATGCGATTGCAACCCCGCACCGTCATCAACCGATGAGCGACAATAAAGGCCGTACGACCACGGCAAATGGTGCGCATATTTTTCTGAATAATACGTTCGGATTCATAATCCAAAGCACTAGTGGCTTCATCCAGGATGAGAATGCGGGGATTGGTAATCAACGCACGGGCAATAGCAATGCGTTGACGCTGGCCGCCGGAGAGATTACTGCCGTGTTCTCCGACCATAGTATCGTAACCTTCTCTGAGTTCAAGAATGAACTCATGCGCACCCGATATTTTAGCGGCTTGAATTACCGCTTCCATATTGATACCCGGATCACTCAAGGCGATGTTGTCACGTACTGTGCGGTTAAATAGAAAATTCTCTTGCATCACAACGCCCACTTGACGACGTAACCAGGCAGGCTCCACCAGAGAAAGATCAACTCCATCCACTAATACACGACCACTTTCCGGCACATACATACGTTGAATCAATTTGGCCAGGGTACTTTTCCCCGAGCCTGAACGACCGACAATACCGATAACTTCACCCGGACTCACATCCAGCGATACCTTGCGGAGAATTTCCGGGCCATCGGGTTGATAACGAAAAGTCGTTTGATCGAAGGTCACACGACCTTCAAGTTTTGGTAATGATGCACGGTTGGGATTAAAACCCGCTTCAGGTTTGGTATTGAGAATATCCCCCAAGCGTTGCACTGAAATTCCGGCTTGCTGGAAGTCCTGCCACAGTTGCGTTAAACGCAGAATGGGGCCACTCACCCTGCCGGCCAACATATTAAAGGCGACGAGCTGACCCACAGTAAGATCACCGGAAATCACCAACCTTGCACCAAACCAGAGGATAAGCACGTAAGTGATTTTGTTGATGTAGCCTGCCGCCTGACTGGCAATGTTGCCGAGATTGTCCGCACGAAAGCTGGAGCGGACATAACCGGCCAGTTGCTCTTCCCAGCGACGGCGCATTTGCGGTTCCACCGCCATGGATTTAAGTGTTTCGATGCCATTCACGGATTCCACCAGAAAGGCCTGATTTTCTGCGCCCCGGTTAAATTTCTCATGCAATCGGGCGCGGAGAATGGGCGTAATGACCACCGAGAGCAGTATGTAAAACGGGATGGAGGCTAACACAATGTACGTCAGCGTCGGGCTGAAATAATACATCACGGCGATAAACACCACCGTGAAGGCCAGGTCAATAACCAGCGTCAATGCAGAGCCGGTAATAAAACCACGAATACTCTCAAGCTCACGCACGCGAGCCACCGTTTGCCCCACCTGCCTTGCCTCGAAATAACTAATGGGCAGCGCCAACAAATGTTTGAATAAGCTAGCACCCAGTTTGACGTCAATTCGATGTGTTGTGTGCGAAAACAAGTACGTGCGTAAACCACCGAGAAAAACTTCAAAGGTAGCCACAACAATGAGGCCAAAAATCAGCACATCTAAAGTCGTCAGTCCTTTGTGAACCAATACTTTATCGATAATGACCTGGAAAAATAGCGGTGTTGCCAAAGCTAGTAACTGTATGAAAAACGACGCCAGTAAAACTTCGCCCAACAGCTTTTTATATTTGAGGATTTCGGGAATAAACCAACTAAAATCAAATTTACGCAATTCATCCAGAATGCCGGCACGTTTAGTGAAGAGGATGGTTTCACCCGACCAGGACTCTTCAAAAATCTCTCGTGGCAGCGTCAGCGGCCGTTGTTCCAACGGATCCTGAATCAGGATTTTTTCCTCATCCATTCTCGCCAGTACAAAGAAATGACCATCCTTGTGTTTGACGATGACAGGGAGTGTTGCCTTAGACAGCTTCGCCCAATCAGACTCCACTGACCGGGCTTTAAGGCCTAACAGCTTGGCCGCTCGCAAAATATCACCGGTTTCGAATAAATCACCTGCCTTGCCAAATTCATGTTGCAGTTGCTTTTGATCTGCGGGCAATCCATGCAGTCGTGCCAAAATAAGCAGGCAGGCTAATCCACTATCAATTTGTTCAAGGCTGGTCGTAGAATGCGGCATCTGTCTACTCTTTTTCACTAAGAAAATAATTCATGAGACATCATCGCCGACGTGTTCCACGAGCGTGGTATCCGAGAATATGCTGCCGACAAAAGTACCGGTTTCATTTAAAAATGACGGGGTATCGCACTCAGAAATAATCAGGCTGTCTGCCCCAGGGTTTGAAGAAGTCAAACCATTGGTTAAGCCGGAGAGATTAATGGAAATAATATGAGCCTGCGGGGCAACCGTAATAAGACCACTACCACCATCACACACCATCACAAGCCATCACAAGCCATAAGGCTAATTGAAACTATACAAATTGAGACAACACGCGCCCAAAAATTACAGGTTTCCATACCCGTCCTCCATGAAGTGATTACCTAGCCTTGCGTAAATCGGCGACTACCTTGCGTAAACCGACGATTAACTATAATAGCGATTATGATTTACATATACAGTAATTATATTTTGAGCGTGCGCGAGAGAAGACCCTAACAACGGACGGGGAAAACAAGCTCATAAATGTTATATTTCATGAAAATTCAATAACCTACATTAGAATCACAAGGGGAAGACTCCCACTACACTCCAACAAACAAGTGGTAATATTCACACTTAGCAAAATATGAAAGATATAAATTTATCCACTGCTGTCCCGTTAACAAATGCTTACTATGTTGTAATTCGTTGTTTTGCGTGGCCTACAGCGTGATTTGTGGAATTGAGACATAAATAACCAGTAACCTCTCCCGTCAGAGCCTGCCCCGCGTAGCGTTTTGGGTATTCCGGCGAATGCCGGAATCCAATGGTCGCCTAAGAGCGCCTACTTTAGGTGGTTCAACGACTTCCTGGATACCGGCCTGCGCCGGTATGACGGATATAAAATTAACGGGACAGCAGTGAAATTTATCGAAAACCTCATAATCATTAACTTTCCTGACACTTGCGACTCTTTCTCCCTTGATAAGCCGAAGCCATGCTACACACCTTAAAACTACTACTCCCCGCACTGCTCCCCTCCTGGCACTTCTTTGATTTTATTGCGCCTTCACCTCGTATTCAGTTCACGCTTTTGAGTGCGGAAAACGAGCCGCTGCTTGAAAATAGAGAGTGGCGTGAATTTCGTCCACGAGCAGCACGGCTCTCATTTCCACAAATGCTGGGACGCATGTTCTGGAACCCCAAGTGGAACGAGTCGCTGTTTATGGTGAGTTGTGCTGAGCGCATCATGGAAAACCCAACAGCGCACAGTGAAGAGGAAATATTAAAACGTATTGTCGCCGAACTGAAAATTAAGCCTTCGAATACGTCTCATACAACAGTGACACATCTCCAATTTCGTTTATTGCTGATACAACGAATAAACATACAAGCGGATTCACAACTGCACGAAGAGGTCGTCTTCCATTCACGCATTCAGCTTTTACCACCCTGGGGTTCTGTGTGAGTTTTGAAGCTGCCATCCGCCTAACTGAAATGTTGGTGGGCTTTGCATTTGTCCAGCAAAGTATCGAGCACCTTCGATCGCATTCCAATGAACAGCGATTGTTTATCCCACGCCTGTTATTAGCGATATTGCTCATTGTTGGTTTTCAAACGGCTTGGGTTCTCATTGCTTTGTTAGTCTTGGCATTAGCGATTTTACACCACTTTCAAGGCCCCTATAACGGGGGTGCTGACCGCATGAGTTTGTTAATTTTATGTTGCCTGTGCCTGGTGGCTTATCTACCCTCGCAACGCTGGCAAGAAATCATTTTCGGTTATCTCGCGTTACAATTGATATTATCGTATTTCATTTCCGGCTGGGTGAAAATAAAAAATCCCGACTGGCGGAGTGGCCGCGCCTTACGCGATATTTTTCAATTCTCGGCCTATCCCGTGAGCGAATCATTGCGGCAGTGGGCTCATTCACCGCGGTTACTTTTGTTCATGTCCTGGGGCGTGATGCTTTTTGAGTTAATGTTCCCTATTTCTTTACTTTCCAGCACCAGCCTCAATATCGCTCTATTCATAGCCGCCAGTTTTCATTTCGCCAATGCTTGTTTATTGGGTCTCAATCGATTTTTCTGGATATGGATCGCCGCCTACCCCTCCATACTCTGGTTTCAGTTCCGCATATTCGATACACTTTAAGACTTGAATCAGCTACGGTTGACTGCTTTCAATTTCAAAAAATATTCCTTGGGTCTTTCACAAAGTTTTCATTAAAACAGCATTCAATTTTCATCCTTAAAATAGAATCTTTGCTATGGCCATTCTCTGGCAAAAACAAATTCAAGACACTCGTTACGAAGTACGCACCGCGGGCTGTAGTCGCCGTTTGTACACCAATGGGGTGTTTCACAGCCAATATCACCCAGACCGGGCGCACAGCAGTGGGGTGTGGGATTTACTGGTGATCCCGGCCTTTTTTCGACCACCGGGTCGTATTCGCCGCGTATTGTTGTTGGGTGTCGGTGGTGGCTCTGCTATTCACTTGTTGCAACGCTTTGTTGAGCCTATTGAGATCATCGGTATTGAACTCAGCAAAACACATCTGCAAATTGCCCGGAAGTTCTTTGGCATCAAAAAACACATGGCCACGTTGCACCATGCCGATGCCGTAAAATGGTTACAGGAATACAATGGCCCGCCCTTTGATTTTATCATTGATGATTTGTTTGGCAACAATGAAGATGTGAAACGTGCAGTACCCGTAGATGAAGCATGGTGTAAAACACTGCTGAGTCACCTGACTAAAAATGGCACGCTGGTGATGAATTTTATTAGTCACAAAGAGCTGAAAAAAAGTGCTTGTGTGGCGGAACCGGCTATCGCTCGCCACTTTAGATCTGTTTTCAAACTGACGCTTCCTGCTTACGAAAATGTGATTGGGGTTTTCCTTGGCGCGCCCAGTAGCAGCAAGACATTACATGAAAATTTGAAAACATCCCCGGAGATAAGTCAAAAGTCACTCAACTTTATACTGCGTAAACTGACAAACTAGTCTTCTGTGAAAAATAATAGAATCAAAAGTAGCGAACTAAGAGCACTCGCAATGACCATTGAGCAAGTTTTTTACGTAGCCTGCTCTTCCGACGCATCGAACAATATTACAACGTGAATTCAATTTGTAAGTGCAACTCTGACTCACGGTAAGAGGGCAAGCTG
>CAYNYJ010000109.1:0-7431 GCA_964401355.1 uncultured Ectothiorhodospiraceae bacterium
GCAGCTTGCCCTCTTACCGTGAGTCAGAGTTGCACTTACAAATTGAATTCACGAAGTATGATAAAGGTTACATTTATATTTTTGCTATTGGCGGACATTACGATCAGTTTTAAATTGCCCTAACGTTGCAAATCAGCCGCCCCGCTTTTCGGCTGTGAGTGTGACATCTAGACAATCAGTCTTTTTTGTACTCTTGATATTAACTAGTCGGCACTGAAAAATCAACAACCCACTGAAAAATAAAGAAAAAAGTGATAAAATGGGATGAAATTTCGTCCAGAAAGCGGTGTTAAACGCCATAAAACTGGACGAAAGGGATAACGCAGATGATACAAGACAAACGCCCAAACCCAGATCAAATGAATTTTTTGCAGGCCGATTTACTGGATCAATTAAACCCCAAGCACCTCTTGCTTCGATTAGCAGGCCACATTCCCTGGGAGTATTTTGAAGCGGAATTTACCCCGCTGTATTCCGATCAAGGGCTACCCGCGAAACCCATTCGGCTGATGGTGGGCCTGTCGATTCTGAAGCATCTGGAAAACCTCAGTGATGAGGTGTTAATTGATCGTTGGGTACGCGATCCGTACCTGCAAGTGTTTTGCGGTGAGACGGCGTTTCAATGGGAATTTCCCTGTGACCCTTCCGACATGACCTATTGTCGAAAACGCATCGGGCCGTCCGGCTTTGAAAAAATACTGTCTGTCTCCGTTGCCTTGCACAGTGAATCTGCGATTGAAGAAGAGTGACATTACAAAATCTGCCAATCTCAAAGACAAAAGGTGATATCACTCAAGTTCCAGCGTGCCGCAGGGGCTTACACCTTCCAAACCTACCACTTGCAGCAACAGGGCAGCGATCCACACAAGAATTTTGCCACCTTCAAGGAAGGCAGAAAGCTGGACGACCTGGTACTGGCTGTAAACGCCGGCATCGTTGATGCCGCCTTTGTCCGCACCTTCATACTGAAGTGCATGGAAAAAGAGGGCACCATCAAAATGGCCGATTTTTTCCATCATCGACCACTGCAGCAAAGGTGACCTGGCACTGGCCTACACCACCGATCTCTACTCGGAATGGTAGCTGCCCACTCTAAAAGGGACGGACATGAATCCCGCCAGCAAGGTCAAAACCGCCCTGCTGGCCCTGTGCAGCACTGACGCCGCTGCGCAAAAAGCCAAAATCATCGGTTCCGTGGAACCGGTGCCCATGGATTCCATGAAGGTCGCATTGAGAGCGCTAAAAATCGACCCCTTCGACAAATAACCCTGACGTAAACTGAATTCCAGCTCCACCCAGGCTAGAAAAGAAGGGTAGCAAGAGCGCCTTTTGCATTTTCTCACAAATGCGTCAGTCCTTCCCCGCAAATAACATTCGTTACAAATAAAACTGTGATTGTTCTTAACTTTCCCATTTCTACTGCCGATAGTTGGAGAAAGCAATCACAGCCATCGCTTTCATCGAAACAACATTAGGGATCCCAGTGTCATGAGTAGTCCATTCCAACTTAACAACATCACTATCACAGCTAAAATCTATGGATTGGCAACTGTACTCATTGGCACACTGGTCATTTGCGTTACCTACACCCTCTACAACATCAATCAGATTGGTGATGAACTGGTTTCCATCGCCGAGCAAGATATCCCGTTAACACGCGCCGTTTCTAAAACCACCATTTATCAATTAGAGCAGGCCATCAACTTCGAACGCGCTCTGCGCTACGGAGAATCAATAAAAACCGAGAATACTGCTATCAGGCATTTCAACGAAGCTACCAAGCAGTTCGCACACTTTGACAAATTGGTTGCTACAGAAATTACCCACGGAGAAAAGATTGCCAAAGAAGGTATGAAACTCGCCCGTAATGACGCGGAATACCAGGAGTTCAAACACGTCGGCGAAATACTGCAACGCATCGAAAAAGAACATGCAAGCTACGCCAAACAGGCTGAACATGCCTTTGGATTAATCAGGCAACAAAAACTGCACGAGACCTTTGAATACACCGAAAATGTTGAGAAAATAGAAGAGGCCATTGATCATGAGCTGGAAAACCTGCTGTCGGAAATCATGGGGTTTACCGCTGCCGCTGCCCTGAGCGCGGAGCATCACGAGAAAAATACCTTTTCCACCCTGCTCATCGTGGGTTTAATTTCAACATTGTTGGGCGCGGCATTGGCTTTCTGGGTAATCCGCGCAATCACCGGCCCCATTAAAAAACTGCAAAACACCATCGAAGCTATCGAACGTGATTCCGATTTAACCCAGAGAGTCAACATCGCCACAAACGATGAAATTGGCGATATCGGCCAATCTTTTGACAAAATGCTGGAGCATTTTCAATCCATTGTGGGACAGGTCAACGGCTCGGCAACTCAGTTGAGCGCTGCCGCCGAAGAACTTTCCATCATCACTCAGGAAACCGCGAACGGAATTCAAGAACAAACATCACAGACGGATCAAGTCGCCACTGCGACCAACGAAATGCTGGCCACGGTACAGGAAGTCGCACGCAATGCAGGTGAGGCCGCCATCGCCGCTAATGAAACGACGGCGGAGGCCAACAAAGGGCGACAAGTCGTGAATGACGCCATTGATTCTATGGATCTGTTGGCCAGTGAAATTGAACAGGCGAGTTCGGTGATCAACAAGCTGGAAGAAGATGGCGTAAAAATCGGTGCCGTACTGGACGTTATTCGTGGCATTGCCGAGCAGACTAATCTGTTGGCACTTAATGCCGCCATCGAGGCTGCCCGCGCCGGTGAACAAGGCCGGGGTTTTGCAGTGGTCGCCGATGAAGTGCGCACCCTCGCTTCACGCACCCAGACATCGACCCAGGAAATTCAGCAGATGATTGAAAGCCTGCAGTCTGGTACAAAGTCAGCCGTCATGGCCATGGAGTCAAGCCGCGCCCAGGCTCAGCTCGGGGTAGAAAAAATATCTACCGCCGGTGATGCATTAACGACTATCGTCGGTGGCATCGAACGCATCAATGATATGAACACTCAAATCGCCAGTGCTGCGGAAGAACAAAGCGCCGTGTCTGAAGAAATCAACAAAAACGTGGTGAGGATTAGCGAAATTTCCACAACCTCAGCAGCCAGCTCAGAACAGACACAAGTGGCCAGCGAAGAACTTTCACGTTTATCGGTAGATCTGCAGGAACTCGTCTTGCAGTTTAAGGCCTGAAGTCGATTAACTGTCGCGGAGGCTGAGAAGCTCCCGCAGCACAGAGGTTGCGTAACAACCAGCGGGCAGGGAAAACTGCAACTGCAAATGCTCACCCGCGGGTAACCACTGCCAGTAAAGATCATTCACCGATAAACATAAAGCCCGGCGCTCCTGTTTCAACCCGGCTTTTTCCAACCCCTCACGATATTTTTCACCACAAGCGGTCTGATCGGCAAACACCCTCATTTCCAATGTCTGTGCTTCAAGCCGGGATGGCAATTCACCCCTGCCCCACAGAGGCCCACTCGGTTGCACGTCGGACTCGGCATGTCGGCGTAAAATTTCATCATCAACTTCATGGGCAATAAAATAACTGCGGCTTCCGGTGAGCATTAGCGCCTCACCCGCTAACACCTGATTCCAGTTACCTTCAGCAATGCGTGCAGCCAGCACTTCGTTGAATAAAAAAGAACGTGCGGCGGAAAGATACAGCCCGCGTAAATGACGATCTTTCACTCGGTGACCTGCAAACATGCTTTGTGCAGCTTGCAGATTACTGCCGCCACGACCAAAACGTTGTTCGCCAAAATAATTGGGTACGCCCTGTTCAAGCACCCTCACCAATCGTTTTTCCAGTGCCTCACGATCACCTTCCAGTTCACGCAACACGAGGGTAAAACGATTGGCGCGCAGCGCACCTCGTGGCAACTTTTTCCGATGCCGTGTCTGCGATAATATTTTCACGTCATCATCTTCCAGCGACGACCAGTCGGGATCAGGCTTACCCGGCAACCAGATACTAAACCATTGCGTGGTCACCGCGACGCGATCTTTCAATCCGCAATAACTCACATCCCGCGCCCGCACCCCCGCATGGCGCGCCAACTGACGCGCAACCTGATCGGTATTGCGATTACGTTTACGCAGGTGAATTAACAAATGTTCACCTTCACCGTCGGCCTCGAAACCCAACTCTTCGTCGACGCGAAAGTCTTCAGGACAGGAGCGAATAAGGCCACGGGCGTCAGGCTGACCGAGAACACGCGGCCAATCCGGCAAGGAAAATTCAGGATGAGACATCAGAACGACTCGATTATTTTAAAGAGTATTCAGCAACACTACGGCGTGCGCGGCAATACCTTCACCGCGACCGGTGTAACCGAGTTGTTCCGTGGTGGTGGCCTTCACATTGCAACAATCAACATTAACGCCAAGATCCGCGGCGAGGTTTTCACGCATCGCGGGAATATGCTCAGCCATTTTGGGTGCCTGCGCCACAATCGTCAGATCGACATTGCCCACGATAAAATTTTTTTCGTGTAACAGCCCCACAACCTTTCGTAATAAAATACGACTGTCGATATTTTCAAACTCGACGCTGGTATCCGGGAAGTGTTGGCCGATGTCACCCAGTGCCGCAGCACCCAGCAGTGCATCGCATAGGGCGTGAATCGCCACATCCCCATCGGAATGTGCGATAAAGCCTTGCGTGAAAGGCATCGTCACACCGCCAAGTACAATGTGGTCGCCCTCGCCAAAACGGTGAACATCAAAACCGTGCCCAATTCTCATTCGTTAACCTTGTGTTTGTACACTTTGCGCTTGAACAAATCCGTGCGCCGACTGACCAAACGATCTAAAAATAATAAACCGTCAAGATGATCCACTTCGTGCTGGACAGCACGCGCCTCGTAAGCCGCGCTGTTGTATTCGTGCGGTTCACCGAATTCATCAAACGCGGTGAACCTAATTTTTTCCGCACGAATCACGTTGCCGGTAAAATCCGGTACCGACATGCAACCTTCACGCCCCATCACCATGCCATGCCATTCGACGATCTCAGGATTAATCAATACCATTCGTCCATTATTTGTAGAACTAGAGGGTATTTTGGATTTACTGGAAATATCAACAATGGCGATACGCTGAAGATGCCCCATCTGCGGCGCAGCAATACCGACGCCACCCGGACCTGCACGCATGGTTTCTTCCAACGCCACGACAAAGGCTCGCAGTTCATCATCAAAGTTTTCCACCGGCTCAGACAGCTGCTTCAGGCGTGCATCCGGATAATGCAAAATATCCACGTTCGTCAGCCCGGCCTTTTATCCAACCAGAGTATCAATGGCTGACAGATGTGCATCAATACCGTCTTTTTTGACGATATCCAGCGCCGACTGCAAAATCTCAATGCCCTCTTTCGCCTGCCCTTCAATGTGCATAATGTAAATCGGCGCATCTTCAGTGCCACCGACATCGGAGGCCAGGTTGAGAATATCCAAACCAGCTTCCAACAATGCCTCGGTGACATGCGCGACGATCCCCGCACGATCAGCACCGTACACGCTAATACGCACATCCGGTTCATGGTGATGATGCAGACCTCCTTCGATATTATCGATGTGCATATGTAAATCCAGCGACTCGGCTTCGGTTTGTAACAAGACTTCCAAGGATTTTACCGAGCCCTCATGCCGCACCATCATCATAATGGTGAAGCTGGTACCCAGGCGCATCATCGAGGTTTCGCCCAAATTACAACCACCTTCGTACAAGGCACGAGTGACATGTGCAACGATGCCGGTTCGATCCTTGCCCACCAGGGTCAGCATGTACCATGTTTCAGTCATAAGTCTTTCCTCTTTTCAGGAATTAGTTTCTAGTACCGAGGGACAAGTTGCCAGGAAAACCCATACAATGAATTCCACTGTTTTTATTCTTTTCCTAGCCCCCAGAAAATCGTTTCGAGACACTGCATTAATGCAATGTCGAATGGGTAACATAGATTAGCAATACTCCCGCGGCAATCAAACCCACTTGCTGGATCGTCTCACGGGCCTCGGCGCGCTTGTGCAGGCCGGGAATCAGATCGGCCACCGCAATATAAATAAAGCTGGAAGCCGCAACAGCCAGCACATACGGCAACAATTCCTGCATTCCCGCAAGGCTCCAGTAAGCCAGCAAAGCACCCACCACCGTAGTGAGACTGGCCAACACATTAAACAACAGTGCCTTGCCACGGCTAAATCCACTGTGTAGCAGCACCACAAAATCGCCTACTTCCTGCGGGATTTCGTGCGCGGCGATCGCCAATGCCGTGACGATGCCCAGGTGGGTGTCGGTCATAAATGCCGCGGCAATCAAGATGCCATCCACAAAATTGTGCATGCCGTCGCCCAGCAAAATCATCAGCCCCGTGGCTTCTTTGTTTTCCGTAGGATCATGCGCACTGTGCGCCTCACAATGATCCGCATGGCAATGTCGCCATAGCACCAGCTTTTCCAACAGGAAAAAGCCCAGCAAACCCAGCAATACGGTTAGAAACAGCGGATGAAAATCATCAACGCTGGGGGCTGAAAGCGCATGTGGCAGCAATCCCAGGAAGGCAGCACCTAGTAGCGAACCGATGGCAAAACTCACCAGATGAGGCACCAAACCCGCTCGTACCCTGTCGGACAACAGCAAAAAACTGGCCGCCGCGATGACGCTCAGCACCCCGCCCAATAGGCTGAAAATAATAATCCAGGTCAATAAACTCATAATGATGGGCCAATCCGCTAAATCGAGCGGCATATACTACCTGAAGTGGCTTGCCGACAGAATGGTAAAAACTCTGTGCGAGGCGGCTATTTAGAATCATAGCCTCTCGCGGAGCATAGTCTCAATACAAACGACCAACTTTGTGGGTCAATTTCCAGATTCCATTCATTTGCTGAACGGCCTTTAAATCATCATTGAGGTATTCCATCTCATAGAGCGATCGTCGATCTCAAAACACCACTGGCTCCGACGAACGATTGACCGGCTGGCTTGCCAGACCTGAACCGGCCTTAAAGCCCATGTAATCTCCCGGGCTTAATTGATATTCATTGTTACCGTGCAACAGAGGCACGCCCCTTCGAGAATATAAATAAACTCATGCTATTTTGAATGGTGATGGAAGAGCACCGGGCACAAGTGTGGTCTGATTGATGCCGAAATTGGTTAAGCCAAAATAATCGCCTAGTTAGCATTTTCCTCAGTCTGTCTTTTATCTGACTTAGGCTGACATTGGTGATCTAGACTAACATACAAAAATCTCGACTTAGGTAGACAGCTTATACTGTTATTCGCTTATTTTGGAGTCGAGAGTCATGAATCGAAAAGCATAAATTTCCTTTTCGGATTAAAACGATCCGTACGAATAACAGGCATGAGTTTTAAACGTAAGCGATCAGTAAACCCCATCTAAAAATCCATCCATCATCCTGCTACCGT
>CAYNYJ010000110.1:0-6942 GCA_964401355.1 uncultured Ectothiorhodospiraceae bacterium
TTATCTTTTTCTTTGTTTTTCAGTGTCTTGATTGTTTTTCAGGATCGACTAAATATGCGCAATATTCGTCTCAAACGATCAAAAAAATGGACTCAAAATGGCTTTCCCTCGCTACGATCACCTAAGCCCCCCGACAGCCTCCTAGTGAAGCGCCCGGTTCGTCATCAGGTGTAATTTGGCCACACACGAAAAGACCATTAAGCCCACCCCACCGTCGAACAGCGTCATCGTTTCAAAACCGGCGATATAGAAAGCTCCCGTTAACCTCGCAACACCAGCAACCAGACACACCGCAATACCCGTCAGCGCGGCGATTTTTCTGATGATATCAATCACATTATCCATGGTCTCATTCATCCTGGTTCTCCTTTGCTTGACGGTTGTTTTAATGGTTGTTTTAACAATGCTTACGCCAGATTAAAATAACCTTCCAAAAAAATGATACGCTGTCTTTTGCGTTCAGCAGCGCGAACGCGGCCATCACTGACCCTTTCAGTTGCTACACCTTACTCTCCCTCTTCACGCCGCAATGACTTGCGTATCAAATGCGGGATTAACAGGTGCAAAGGCATTCTAAGACGATGCGCCCTCATATATAAAAGCCAACGTGCAATTCCGGTAAATCGGGTATCGCAACTTTTGTGATCCGGGGCCAGGGCACTCATAAACAGTTTATCCATAAACCACATCGCCAAACGCCCTGGGCCGGCCATTTCAGCCTCCGCCAACGATACTGCCGGCACCGGTGTATTAAGCACCCGACGCGTGTAGCGTAATGCGTAAAACAGTGGTCGCGCCAAATCCAGTTCGCGGGCACGTTTGACAAGATCTGGATAAAAAGAGGGCGCTTCGCCAAAATCCCGCAGCAAAATATCGAGATCAACCAGATCACGCAAACTGTGATCAAACTCACCGTCACAAAAAAGATGCGTGGCACTGTGTATCACCATGTCATTCGGCGCTAACACAAAAACATCGTCCCGCCCCGCGACCGGCACAGCAGCATCGAACAGTTTGGATACATCCAACTTCATCGGTGCCGTTTCCGGCACAATGGAATGATGTACATCCAGCACCGTCTTGCGATCCATATGACGCAGTGGCGGGATCTCGTGCATCCACTGCCGATAATACTTCTGATCATAAGCATTCATTTTGACATCCATCCAGGCATTTTCCTTGAGCGCCTGCTCTGCCCTGTCGATTACCTGTTTAGGCACAAGGATATCAATGTCACTGAATACTCTGCCGTTACCGGCATCCAGCTTGGCGACCACATAGGCCGCACCTTTCAGGAAAAGGGTATGCACACCAATTTCAGATAACACTTCGGGTAGACAAACCGCCTCCCATTGAGCGACTCGCTGATGGGACTCGGAAAAAATACCCGCCGACAGCAGATGTTTTTTAATGGCTTCCGGAATATTCTGAAGAAGACTGTGTTCACCCAATACCACACACAGCCGAGAAATCAGCCCTGTGCGCCTTGATTGCCGAATCAGTAAATCCCATTCCGTATCACTGAGCGAGGTCGTCGAATGTGGATCACGCAGTACCCGAACCAACAGGCTATTGAGGACATTCATCGAAAGAGGAATCTTTTTGTGTTCAATTTTTACTTAGCGCATCAATCATTTCCAGGGCAGAATCCAGCTGGCTATAGGTCAAATGATAACAATCACTATCATTGACGACTTGCCCTAATGCCGCAAATCCTTTTTTTCCGAGGAACTGATAATTGAAGGAATTTTTTATCAAGGTCATGAACATCATGGATTTCGATTCTGCTTGCAAGTCCGTATCCGAACCCGCTTTATACCGCGGCGCAATTACCCACCCGGGTGTCGCCGATTCAGCGGCCCGCAAGACGCTATCCAGAGGCGGTTTCACATGGGCAACGGTGCCTTTAATGGTATCGTCACATTCGCTACCCAGGGTAAATTGCGGCGCAAAATGACTCATGATGTTAATCGATTCATTTTTGAGGCTGACCGGTCGCGGAATAGAAATAATACGGTTGTTTTGAACGGAAATCAGAGTCATTTCATCTGACAGTAATCGCCAGCCTTTACTCACCAAAGCAGCGCATAAGGTACTTTTTCCGGCGCCAGGCTCCCCGGGTAAAATCAAACTCTTGCCGTTACGTTCAATAACCGCTGCATGCAAAATGAGGTAACGATGCAAATAACTGGCTACACACCAGTTAAGCCCCCACTCGAACATCGGAAAGGCTTGCGATAATGGCAGAGGTTTAAAGGGGGCATGATCATCCAGATAAAAACAGACTTGTGGATGATACCAACGACGCAAATTATTGGGTTGAGCAACCTTTATGTGAAAATCGAAAAACTCAGCATCGTCAATTAACGGGTAATCGGCGTACAGAATTTTCAGGCTGTCAGCGATGGCCGGTACCTTTGATTGTAAGCGTACTGAAACCGGCCCCACTCGAAAGCCCAATCCCTGCCCGGCAAGGCGTTGTGACATTTCAACGGCAGATAAATCGGAAAGTATCACTCGTGCTCCGCTTCCAACAAAGAAATACTTTCCAGGCTGGATAACACTTTGTTCACATACTGCTGAAGAGTATCATTAAGCTCAATGCCATTTACTTCTGCAATTCTTTTCGCAAGCTCAGAAGATGTTGCCGGACATTCCTTCAAACTGATGAATAAATCGTGCGCTTCAACTTCCAACAAATGGGTGCTATTGGTTCCGCTATGATAGACAACCGCATGCTCGTCCCAAACATGGGACAAAACGTCAAAACCGGATATTGTTCGCCAGACCAGGCGATCAGAAACATTCATGGCCGTAGGTTACTACAATCGTAATAACCCGACCAAAAAAGAGAAGCTTAAAAAGATCTTTCGTTTAATAATTGAAATTCAATTTTGAGCTGTTCAGGATCAACAAAGTAACGAGCATTATACATATCGATAATTTGTAGAGGGGTGTAACCATAGTCGGTATACGGATCAGCCGCAAACCGTGTTGCATTGAGCAAGGCAGCACAGGCGTGAGCACCCAACTGGTAGCGATCCTCATTACCGCCTTTTTGAATCACCTGCATCATGGTCTCGGCGCCAAACCGACTATCGTCAAACGGACCACCTAATGCGGAATAAAAGGGTGTACCATTATCGGCATACTTATTTTGACTACAGTGATTTCCGGTCCAGCCCTGGACACAATCACCCGCATAAAACCCCAGCGAATTCCATTCTCTCGGGTGCTGCCCCCAATAACCCGGAGTCAGGCCCACACATATATGATCATCCGATCCCGGCTGTGAAAGATTTCCGGACAAGGTACCCGACACCGTGCAATGATTCGCCAACACCGGTGAAGCGGCCACCGTCATGATTATAGGTGCCGAGTATACGGCACTCTTAATCAGAAACTGCCGACGATTCAAGGGCGTTTTCACCCCGTCGTCATTTTCAGTGTTCTGATTTTCAGATGAATCTTCAATGTTAGACATGTTGCACCTCACTACCAACCGTACTGCCAATAAACCAACTTCAAACAACAAACCGTCACTAAAATCTCGTTCATTTGATCCTACCAAACTCACGAAGCAAATTTACAAAGCAAACAGCAGCCTAACGAGTCACATCCAAATCACCCGAAATGATTGTATCTACACATTGCACAGCACATATTGTACCAAGTCAGTAAAAACCTGAAATTTATATCTATTTCAATGGATTATAGATACCCCCACTGACAGTTGAGATGACACTGTAAAGTTTTTCGACACAAAAATGGTTTCTACTGACGCTATTTAATCGTGCCTAGCATAGCCATTCTCCGCTGTGAATGCGTTTTCTGTAGCGTCCAGCGATGCGAAACCAATATAACTGACTGTAAAAGAAGGAGAAAAATTTCTCGCGCCTCCTGAACCACCCATTACACCCATCGAAAGACGGGAATACACAGGCGTTAATAATCCCGACACGGCATCCAAGCCATTATTAAATCTACAGTTGGGTCACAAACAGGCTACCCCTGTTGCCATAACGGACATCAACAACAGAACTCATTTAGACAGATGACATGAAAAGTAGACAAACCATCTCCACAGCGCGCATTATTTTCAATCAGTTGCGCGGAATGCGGTTTAATAGCTCGCGAATATAATGGGCAGGAATCGCAAAACTGATGCCACTCGGTTTCTCCAAAACCGCCTCTTTTGTTTCCTTCACAAATACCTTGTTCAACACACCCAGTACTTTCCCGGTTTCAGGGTCAAAAACAGGGCTTCCGCTGTTTCCAGGATAAGCCGTCGCATCCAGTTGAAAAACATCAAAAGGTGCCCTTAAACGCTTTATGAGTTCAGGGTTTAACTGGCCCGATGATTGAGAGGGAATAGCGATGGGCGTAATGGCGGAAATGATGCCGCGATGCGTGACAGGAAACAGGCCCAACACCGCGCCAATGGGAAACCCCGTAAAAGCAATGGATTGCCCTTCCCGTACGCGTTCAGAATCTCCTAAATGCAGAACCGGCAAGGGCTCGCCCTCAATTTTCAGTATCGCCAGATCATGCTCAAGGCTCTTTATTAACAACACGGCCTTACGCACCTCGGGATGTTTACCGTGACCAATAAAAATGGCCAGATGCTCCAGTTTTTCCACCACCATCAGCTGGGGAATTACATGGGCGTTGGTCACCACATAACGACCATTATCCACCACAAACCCGGTGCCCAAAAACTTGCCTGGTGGACTCCGTGTCTGTTGCACCGTACCGACGGCCACAACCGCAGGCTTAACCCGAGCCAAGGTCTCTGGCAATCCCGCCACTGCGGGCAGACTGGAGAAAGTGGCTATGGTCAAACAAAGCCACCAAGCGGATTTTAACATCGTCAAAAACGCTGGATGAGTGGAATCGATAAGTTGCAGTCTAGGCAACTTGGACAGAAATGGTATTGCGCATGTGGGTAATGCCGTTTTGTGCATTGACGTACACCAATTTTGGTTTGTAACTCAACAATTCTTGTTGTTCATACGCAGCATAGGCACATATTATGACAATATCGCCCGGATCTGCCTTGTGGGCAGCCGCCCCATTCACGGAAATCAGACCCGAATTTTCTTCGGCACGGATAGCATAGGTGGTAAAACGCTTGCCATTTGTAATGTTATAGATCTCTATTTGCTCGTATTCCATGATGCCGGAAACGTCGAGTAATTTACCATCAATTGCGCAAGAGCCCTCATATTCCAGCTCGGAATGAGTAACAGTAACCCGGTGCAACTTGGCCTTGAGCATGATTTGACGCATGAAATATTAACCCTGAACAAAGAAAACGCGCATTTTATCATATAGATACCGCTGGCTAAAGCCGAAGTATCCAACCATGCCAGCACACTATTCGCAACACCCGCACTCGAATTCAGACGCCACAAAACCACCGGCAATTGAAGATGATCCCTCACAATAACAGACTCATCCTCAAAGATAGCATCCCATTATATAGCGTATTCATTACTGAGCCACCACCTGATAATTCACCAGCGACCTGCTTTTAGCCTAAAAATAATAGGCATTCGAGTCTATTTCCTTGGCACCTGACAAATGCGACAATTTCGGAAAACAAAACTGACCAATATGCTCCCGTCTTCACAACAATCTCACCACTCCCACCAACAACATGGCATGAGCCTCTTTGTTACGGCGATTTTTTACACGCTTTTACTCGCGTACGGAACCCTTTATCCCTTAAGTTCCCTGCACTGGCCATCGGGCAACATGCTGAATCCCTTTTTCCCCACCTGGCCGGAAAAACTGCATACCTCTGATGTCATCACCAACTTTCTGGTTTATATCCCATTCGGGTTTCTCATTGCACTGTTACTTCACAATCGGCTGCTTCGCCACCAATTACGCTTGTGGATTCTACTCATCGTGGTAATGAGCATCGGAGTCAGCCTCAGTTTTCTACTGGAATACCTGCAAACATATCTCCCTTCCCGAGTAACATCTCTTTCCGATGTATTTCTGAATGGTTTGGGCAGTTTATTTGGTGCCAGCTTCATCCTGTTTGTCCATCAAACCTCGACGACTCACCACTCGCCGTTTCAAAGAAAACTGGCCGTATTTAACCAGCACTGGTTTACCAATATCCCGACCACACAACTTGGACTCACCGTGCTGGCTTTGTGGACGCTCTCACAGATTTTGCCACTAGTGCCTTCTCTCGACTTTGGAAATTTACGTGCTGGGCTGCGTCCCCTCTGGTACGCCATCCATGACCCGTCACTCATCAACCCGTGGCAAGCGACCGTCTATGCACTCAACATCACCGGCCTGGGAATACTCGCCAGCACGGTACTACGGGACGAGCGGCATATTTTATTCATCTTTCTATTTTTCGTAACAACAGTGCTGCTGTTAAAAGTGCCCATCGTTGGCCGACAATTATCTGCCGAATCATTGTTGGGATTGATAACAGCTTTAGCCACTATCGCTATTTTACGTACCACTTTACGCATCACAAAAATATCACTGCCTGGCGTTGCAGCCGTTGCAATCGGCATTGCCTTTTTTGTGGGGGCACTTCATAGCGATGGCAACGGTACAACGAGACCGATAAACTGGATACCCTTTCTTGGGCACATGAATAATGTAATGGACTTGGTGAATATCATTGCGGCAGTATGGCCATTTACCGCATTAGCTTATTTCGCATCACTATACGCCCCGCCGAAACCAAAACTGTTAGCCATTAGCGGCGGATGTTTCATATTCACCATGACTTTAGGCCTGGAATGGATTCAGCAATACCTGCCGGGCCGCTACCCGGATATCACTGACGCGCTGTTGGCAACCCTGGGCTGGTCGCTCCCCTGGCTGTATATCAATACAGTGCCAAAGAAAACGAGTTACTAACAAGTCACTAATAATGAATACTACTCATGTTACTTAAATCCACCG
>CAYNYJ010000111.1:0-6285 GCA_964401355.1 uncultured Ectothiorhodospiraceae bacterium
GATGCTGGCCTGCGCCAGCATGACGGTTATAAAGTTAACGGGACAGCAGTGAAAACCCATACAACATTTTCAGCACTGTAATTTACCGTTTTAATTGACCAACCAAGGAACTCAAATGAGCGAACGCATCGACATGATCCGCGAAAAATTGACCGCGGCATTTTCCCCCGAACAACTGGATATCATCGACGAGAGTCACCTGCATGCCGGCCATCCTGGCGCCCGTAGTGGCGGCGGCCATTTCGTCGCCACCATCGTCTCCGAATCCTTTGTCGGCAAGAACATGCTGGCCCGTCACCGCATGGTTTATGATGCATTGGGCGATGCCATGAAAACCGAAATACACGCACTCACTATCAAGGCACTGACGCCACAAGAATTGCAAAGCAAAACCTAAAGGACATCACGTGAAACCGACTTCCACCCTATTGGCGTCAATCTTTTTGGCCGCCACAGCGCTCAGCACTTCCGCAATCGCGAGTCTCGACAGCGTGATCGCCACGGTTAACGGCACGGACATTACCGAGTGGACATTCAAGCGCTACGCCAGCCAGCGCGGCTTACCCCCGGAAATAGCCGAGAGCCAGCAACGCGATGCATTGATTGAGGAACTGATCAATCGCGAGCTTATATATCAGAATGCCGTAGAAATTGGTGTCGACAAAGCCCCCGCTATTCAGGCCGAAGTACAGCACCAGCGCATCAATATTATTGCCAACAGTATGCTCAGCCGTTCCTCCGACCGCTTCGCGGTGAGTGATGCAGAACTCGAAAAAGAATATGAAGATCGCAAAGCCGAATTGGGCCGCAAAGAATTCAAAGCACGCCACATTCTGTTGGAAGAAGAGGCCGATGCCAAAGCGGTGATTGCTGAACTGGACAAGGGCGCTGACTTTGCCAGCTTGGCGGGTAAAAAATCCACCGGCCCCAGTGCGGTAGAGGGCGGAGACCTGGGTTGGTTTCAGGCCAGTCAAATGGTCAAAGAATTTTCCGATGCCGCCGCAAAACTTAAAAATGGCCAGTACACAGCCGCACCGGTAAAAACCCAGTTTGGCTGGCACGTCATCTTGCTGGAAGACACTCGCGCGGTGAACCCACCCAAATACGAAGACATCAAAGGACAGATTCGCGTAGGCCTGCAAAACAAGCTGATCGAAACGTATATTGACAGCCTGCGCAAATCAGCGAAGATCGAACGAAAATGAGGGGTCGGGAAATACCCCGCCACTTGCATACACTCAACCAAAAGACGTGATGCAAACAGCACTCCCCCAAACTTAACACTACCGTCATTCCGGCGTAAGCCGGAATCCAGTAGAACAGCAATAATAGTTAATGATGGATCCCGGCCTTTATGCCCCAGAGGGTATGCGCCGGGATGAGGAGAAAAGTGGCTAGTTGTAGACTTCCAAAAAATTAGTAACGCCCACCGGATTTATGAATATAATTTGAAAGCTCCTGCGTTTCCACATTCATGCGCATCAGATTCATGTGCGTCAAACGAAACAAACCGCGCATAATTTTATAAACGATACGCGGGTGAGAATCCAACAGACTCTCAAAATTTTCCGGCTCTAAGGTGTAAACCGTGGAATCACCCTCGGCGGTTAACGTTGCCTTGCGGGGTGCCAAATCCACAAAGGCGCGGGTACCCGCACATTCGCCGACTTTCATGTTGTAAACGGCGACCTGTTTCCCTTCCCTTTCGCTGCTCACCGTGAGCTTTCCTTGGGTGAGAATAAACAGAGTATTATCAGCGTCACCCTCCTTCACCAACACCTCACCATCTTTTAATGAACGAATGTTCATCACTGTCGTTAACACCTCGCATTCATCCTTCTCCAGCTCCTGACCCAATGACGAGTCGACGATGGCTTCGCACTCCGGTGTATTTTCCGTGGTTTGCTGACTCATTTTGTTATCCCCCATTTATCGCGTGATCACACATAACGAACAAAAATACACGGCCCTTGTTAATCTGTACATATCACTGCTGTAATAATGTGATTAACCCCGACTCATCCAAAATTTCAATACCCAGGCTCTCGGCCTTTTCCCGCTTTGATCCCGCCGCTTCACCGGCGATCAGAAGATCGGTTTTTTTCGACACGCTGCCGGCCACTTTGGCCCCCAGTTTTTGCAACTGCTCTTTTGCCTCGCTGCGCCCCATGCAGGTAAAAGTACCAGTCAGCACCACGGTTTTACCGGCCAGTGGCAAGGTTTCGATTTCGATGGCCTCGATGTCGGGCCAACATACACCTTGCGTTAACAGCTGTTCGACAACCTCCCGGTTATGCATCTGCATGAAAAAGGCTACCACATGCGAGGCCACAATGGGCCCGACGTCCGGCACGCTCTGCAAGCTATCCTCATCCGCCTGCATGATGGCCGCTAGCTCCCGGTAGTGATTCGCGAGATTCTGCGCGGTAGTTTCACCCACTTCACGCACACCCAACGCAAACAGGAAACGCGCCAGCGTAGTGGACTTGCTTTTCTGCAACGCCGTTAATAAATTTTTCGCTGATTTCTCCGCCATGCGCTCCAAGCTGGCGACGGTGCCCAGTTGCAACTGAAACAAGTCCGCGGGCGTCTGCACCAATCCGGCATCCACCAATTGCTCGACCAGCTTGTCGCCCAACCCTTCGATGTCCATGGCGCGTCGTGAAGCAAAATGTTTGATCGCTTCTTTGCGTTGCGCCGGACAAAACAGGCCGCCGGTGCAACGCAAAATAGCTTCGCCTTCTTCACGCACCACATCAGAATTACACTCGGGACATTTGAGCTTCATTTTGAAATACTCAATATGTTTGAGGCACTCGGGACGCTGGGATAACACCACGCTCGCCACCTTGGGAATTACGTCACCCGCCCGATAGACCACCACCGTATCACCAACGCCTTTCGCTTCGTTAAAACGTAAATCCATGCGCTCAATTTCATCCTGATTGTGCAAGGTGGCATTAGTGACGGTGACGCCGCCGACTTCCACCGGCGCCAGCCGTGCCACCGGCGTCAAGGCCCCGGTACGCCCCACTTGCACGTCGATACCCAGTAATTGAGTAATGGCCTCCTGGGCCGGAAATTTATGCGCGACCGCCCAACGTGGCGCGCGCGACACAAAACCCAACACCTGCTGTTGGGCGAAGGCATCCACTTTGTACACCACGCCATCAATGTCATACGGCAGCGCACTACGTTGTTCAGCAATGCGCCGGTAAAATTCCAGGCAGGCGGCAATGCCCTGTAGCGTTTCCGTTTCCGGGCACACTCGCAGCCCCCAGTCTTTCAGGCGCTGCAAAATGGCCCCGTGGCCATGCGGCAGCTCGCTGCCATTTTTAACCGCCACCTGCCCCACGCCGTAACAAAATATCGCCAGTGGCCGGGTTGCGGTAATGCGGGAATCCAGTTGCCGCAGCGAGCCTGCCGCAGCGTTGCGCGGATTGGCGAAAGGCTTTTCATCGGCCGCCCTTTGGCGCTCATTCAAAGCCTCGAAGCCGGCCTTGGGCATGTACACCTCGCCGCGCACTTCCAGCAAGCGAGGATAATCGTCACCCAATAAATGCAGCGGTATTGATTTGATGGTGCGCACGTTTTGGGTGACGTCTTCTCCCCTCGTGCCATCGCCACGGGTCGCGGCGCGCACCAGCACGCCGTCTTCATACAACAGGCTGATGGCCAGTCCATCCAGTTTCGGTTCGGCGCTAAACACCACGGCTTCATTTTCTATTTCCAGTTTGTCGCTGACGCGCCGACCAAAGGCCAGCACCTCGTCATCGTCAAAGGCATTGCCCAGCGACAACATGGGGATCACATGTTGCACTTCATCAAAACCGCTCAGGGGAGTAGCACCGACCCGCTGAGTGGGAGAATCTTTACTCACCAGTGCCGGGTACTGTTGCTCCAGCGCCTGCAACTCCCGGAACAAACGATCATATTCGGCATCCGGCACCTCCGGGTCGTCCAACACATAGTAGCGATTATTGTGATGATTGATCTGCTCGCGCAGACCAGTGGCTTGTTCGGCAATATCAGCCGCTACGCTTTTTGTCGAGATCGTCATTTTTGAGGGCGTCAACAGGCGTGCTCTACTTCCGGATGCGCTTCGAACAGCTCATCATCAAAACCAAATTTTGTCATATCTTCAATACGCTGCGGATACAGAATGCCATCGAGGTGGTCACATTCATGCTGCACCACACGCGCATGAAAACCGTCCACCTCACGCTCGATGGGCTTGCCCTGGGGGTCAAACCCCCGGTAGATGATACGCCGATAACGCGGCACCCAGCCCCGCATCCCCGGCACACTGAGGCAACCTTCCCAGTCGCTTTCCACATCGTCACCCACAAACTGAATCTCAGGATTCACCAACACCGTGAGCGAAATAGGATCTCTATCAGGATAACGCGGATTATCGTCAATGCCGAAAATCACCAGCCGTTGCAAAATGCCAATCTGGTTGGCGGCCAGACCGGCACCATCGGCCTCCGCCATGGTCTCAATCATATCGGCCACCAGCGCATCCAGTTCGGGCGTGTTAAACTCGTCGACGACATGGGCCGGTTGCAGCAACAATGGGTGACCAATGCGTAAAATGGGCCGTACAGGCATAATTCAATCCTAAGGTTGTTCGATGAAGCCACCGCTAAAACTACAATCAAAACCACAGCAATAAAGCCACTGTGAGTACAATTTCTATCCGCACATCCATGAATTTCCATCATACCAAAAACTCACCCGGATCAGGGTGCCACAGCGGTTTATACCCACGACTATTCGCGGGCCGGTTCACTGCCGTAGCGTTATTGCTGTCCCTGTCCGGACTGGGAAGCCTGTTGCTGCCGGTAGATATCCAGGCAGCAACGACAAGCAAGCGAATTGCCACGCAGGCGACCGAAATCGACGAAGATGCCCGCTGGTTTCAAGTAGAATTAATCCTGTTTAGTCAGCAAACTGACGCCGCGCTGGATGCCGAGCAATGGTCGGAGCTCAATGGTGTGAGTCTGCCCGACCACATGCTGGAACTGAGCCTGGCACCACCAGCGCCCGCAACCTCAAACGCTGCACGTGAGACCGAAGCGGGAACACCCACCGATTTTGGTATCGACCTTGACATCAACCCGGGCATCGACCTTGACATCGCCGAGCTCAACTCCGATTTTCCCACGGCTTTCCAGATTCTGGCCGATGATGAATTACAGCTCACCGACTTGGCGCAAAGGATCCGTCGCTCGTCTCAACGCGAGTTGCTGCTGCACATCGCCTGGCAACAACCCACCTATGAGCGGAAACACGCCGAACCCATTTATTTCGTGGCTAATATGGCCGAGCCGTTGCCCGTAGCTGAGACAAGTCTGGCGCAAAAAGAAACCTTACCAGAAACCGCGTTAGCGACCGAAAACCTGCTGTCACCACTGGTGGAATACGCCACCGAGGAAGATACCAACATCGGCCCTCGCGGCCCCCAGTTCGTCGGCACCGTGACCCTCAGTGTCGAACGCTACCTGCATCTCGCGGCGAACTTGGTCTACCGCCGACCCGTCACCCAACACACCGCCATCCCCATTCCCGATCTGGATTTGTGGTACGACCGTCCCTACCCCACCCTGCGCGAACCCCAGGGGCCCGCCTTTCGACAAATGAATTGGCAGGCAATTCGCGGCTTCCGACTCAAGGAGTCTCGGCGTATGCGCTCCACAGTAATCCATTACCTGGATCACCCGTTCATGGGTTTGGTGGTGGTGATTACCCGAGTGGAACTGCCGGAACCGGCGGAAGAAATCCAGCAAACCAGCCCGCAGAATATTTTAACGACACCGGGCAAACGGTAAAGCCCGCTCAACATTTTGGGCCGAAGTTTTAGGTTATTTTTGGCCTTCGATACAGCCAGCATCACCGGAACGTCACGCACTACTCAAAGGACACATTTCGTGTTCCCGGTTTAGTCCTGTAAGCACGCAAGCGAACACCCTCCATTACCACAGAAACAGCAGCCCTAGAAAATACAAAACGTTACAACAACCTAACGGTGAAAAGCGCCCCCCCACCCCGGAAACATAAAGCCCACCCGCTTTGCAATCGCAAAAAACTACGGTACGTTAGACAAAACAATACAAACTCAAAAACTTACATCTACCTTCCAAAATGCGCCAAAGTAAAAATCAAGCAAGGTCGATATACAATGTTAGAGTCAATAGATATGTCAAATACTACGACACCACCACGAATTGATAACGTGAATTCAATTTGTAAGTGCAACTCTGACTCACGGTAAGAGGGCAAGCT
>CAYNYJ010000112.1:0-5903 GCA_964401355.1 uncultured Ectothiorhodospiraceae bacterium
GCCATCAAAGACATCTTCGACGACACCCGCTCCATCACCGAACCCGCCGGTGCATTGGCCGTGGCCGGACTGAAAAAATACGTCGAACGCGAAAAAATTCACGATCAGGATTTAGTCGCCATCGACAGCGGCGCCAACATGAACTTCGACCGCCTGCGCCACGTCGCCGAACGCGCCGAAATCGGCGAACGCCGCGAAGCCCTGATCAGCGTCACCATCCCCGAACAGCCCGGCAGCTTCCGCACATTCTGCGGCATCGTCGGCCTGCGCGGCATCACCGAATTCAATTATCGTTACGGCGACGCCAGCGACGCGCATGTATTTGTCGGCGTGCAAATGCACGGCGGTGACACCGAAAAAGATGCGCTCATCAGCGAGCTGACCGAAAGCGGCTACTCCGTGTTAGACATGACCGACAACGAAATGGCAAAACTACACGTCCGTTACATGGTCGGTGGCCACAGTGCCGGACACGTCGCCAATGAACGCCTGTTTCGTTTTCAGTTTCCGGAACGACCGGGTGCACTTTTGCGATTTTTGAATCGCATTGGTGAACGCTGGAACATCAGCCTGTTTCATTATCGAAATCACGGTGCCGCCTATGGGAGGATCTTGACGGGGATACAGGTGCCGCCCGAGGACGCTGCTGAGTTCCAGGTATTTTTGGATGAACTGGGGTATGAGGCTTGGGAGGAAACGGATAATCCGGCTTATCGGTTGTTTTTAAGTTAACCAGGCTCTACTCCCGTTGGGGTTCGCGAGCTCACCCCAACCTACTGACTGCGCGGCTCAGCGAGGGATGACAGGGCTAAACTGCGCCGTAGGTTTGGGCTTTTACTCCTTCTCCCTTTAAGGGGAGAAGGTTGGGATGCCAACAGTAGGCGCTTTAGGCGAGGGGCGGAACGCTCGGAGGTTGATTCATGAACCCTCACCCCAACCCTCTCCCAGTTTTGGGAGAGGGAGTAAAAGCAACTGTGCTGCCAGCCTATGCTTTTGACCTTCGTCCCTTCGATGCAGCCGAGCATCGCAGCCTTCATTGGATTGAGCGAAAATTTGTTTGAGCGCAGCGAGTTTATTTTTGCGCCAATGAAGGCGAGAAGCGCAGGGTAGTCGCGTAGCGACCCAATCGCAGGGTGGCCTTTCTTTTGGTGCCTTTTCTTTGGCCACTCAAAGAAAAGACACACGCAGCTTCCGCCGAGAAATAAATAAAATAACTGAGTAATCAGCTGCGGAACCTCCACCAAACTCCCGTTGGGGTTCGCAAGCTCACCCCAACCTACTGACTGCGCTGCTCAGCGAGGGATGACAGGACTAAACTGCGCCGTAGGTTTGGGCTTTTACTCCTTCTCCCTTTTAAGGGGAGAAGGTTGGGATGCCAACAGTAGGCGCTTTAGGCGAGGGGCGGAACGCTCGGAGGTTGATTCATGAACCCTCACCCCAACCCTCTCCCAGTTTTGGGAGAGGGAGTAAAAGCAACTGTGCTGCCAGCCTATGCTTTTGACCTTCGTCCCTTCGATGCAGCCGAGCATCGCAGCCTTCATTGGATTGAGCGAAAATTTGTTTGAGCGCAGCGAGTTTATTTTTGCGCCAATGAAGGCGAGAAGCGCAGGGTAGTCGCGTAGCGACCCAATCGCAGGGTGGCCTTTCTTTTGGTGCCTTTTCTTTGGCCACTCAAAGAAAAGACACACGCAGCTTCCGCCGAGAAATAAATAAAATAACTGAGTAATCAGCTGCGGAACCTCCACCAAACTCCCGTTGGGGTTCGCAAGCTCACCCCAACCTACTGACTCTGGATGCTCATCAAAAGCCACTATTTTTCCTTAATAAACATAATTTCCATTGACAAGCATAAGCGCGCAGAAGGGCGGCCCAAAAACCTACATGCCCAGATTAAAACCCCAGTCTACTCAAACTCCCCCTCCGACTGATAGTCGTGGGTAATCTCTTCACCCTTTTTTATGTTCCGCAACGCACAAACCTCTAACGTATCGTAATAAGCCGCATTGGGTTTGGCGCTGTGATTGATGAACCGGAAATCACATTCCACCCGAAAGCCTTTGTCTTCTTCCACCCACAATACATAGGGGCCATTGCGTTTTGTCCACTTGCCGGTGACGGTGCCGAGCACCTCGCCTTTGGCGATGCGACGTGCGGCAAATAAACCTTTGCCGTGAATCGCGCTTTCCTGGGTGTAAAAACTAATTTTCTTTACTTTAGCCATTTTCTTCCTACGAAATAATTCAAAAATATGTTGTTGTGGTTTGCGCATTCACGTTGGCTATCGCCAACGGCGGCATGAGTAGCGTCAGCCTCAGCAGAGTGTTTCTGTTCATAGCGCACCTTGCCCCACGCGATGAGTGACCGCTACTTTCCGGATGCGGTCGACCTTGCTATACAGTCTTGTTATTTATTCCAATGAAACACCATAGCGAAGCAGGAACAAATCTTCATGGCCTTGAAAATCTATTTGAGGCCCAGCCCCATCAAGATCATCCCAGGTAATTCCAGTAATAAAACTGTTGCCCAGAAAGTCTGAAACGATGTCATAACCATAATCAGGACTTAGCATAAGGGGCGTACCAATTTGTTGGGTCATGACCAGACCACCGTCATAATTAAACTTGGCGATAAAAATATCTTCAAAGCCGTAGGTCTGCTCCGGACCCGCACCATCAATGTCACCTGTCGTACTACCGGCAACATTAATATTACTTTCGACATCAATACTGATGCCGTGTGCATGGTCTTCCATGGATGTGCCGAATTGAGCAATGACATTGTCATTACTATTTGGTATCCTTTCGAAATTCCGAATAATAAAAATGTCATTGCCACCGACATTGGTCAGCGGCCCGGCGTCATCCATGTCACCCAGGGTATTGCCAACCGCGTAAACCTCCAGACCACGCAATGTAATAGAAACACCTTCATCATCCGCTATAGTGCCAATGTTTTGTATTTCTCTAATGGTTCCATATTGGTACTGAAGTTGGGCAATAAACATATCCCGGCCGCCTTTCCAGTCATTGCCCCTGGTGGCACCACTAATATCCCCGTCTGTATAACCCGTTGCCCAGACAACATCCCAGCCTGCAGCAATATCTTTGACTTCATCATCATTTGCAGTGCCAAACTGAGTACGCTGAATTTCGGCGCCATCTGCTGCATTAAATGTGATGATAAAGGCATCCTTGCCGCCAAAAACCGAACCAGAGTCGTCAATATCGCCCGTAGTATAACCACCCACATAGACCGTACCGTCATAATCCACCGATACAGAGGTTGCAACATCATCCCCCAGCGTACCAATTTGTTTGACCCACCGCCGATCACCTGTAGAGCTGTGTTTGATAATAAACATATCAGCACCACCAACGTGGGCATCGCTGTAAGCAAGGTTCCACATAGTAAAGCCAACGGTGTAAGTATTACCTTCAATATCAGTAGCGACATCGAAGGCTTCGTCCTGACCAATGGTTCCAAACTGACGTATCCAGTTAACATCATTACTGGAGTTAAAGCTCATCACATAGGCATCACCGACTCCACCGAGATAACGGCCAGTCAATACACCATCTAAGTCGCCGGAGGTCCAACCCGCGACAATAACCTGGTTACCGGTACCGAGCGCGGTGGCTCGCGCCGTATCATGGAACTCTGTGCCGCGTTGCAATATGTCAGGCCCTGGGCCATCTAATCTCTCTCCACCAGAAGCATTAGCGGAAACTCGCCAGATAAACGCATCTATTGAGCCGGAGTGCACCTGCGGTCCACTGCCATCCAGGTCACCAAGCGTAGTGCCAGTAGCATAAATATTTCCGGCACTATCCAGGGCAAAGTCTCTTATTGCATCATTAGACAAAGCAACCCCCAATTGTTTATGAAATTGAATTTCACCGGCGGCGCTTAGCTTTGTAATATAGGCATCGTATCTGTGGTTGGTGGTCCAGTCGATATTCCTGCCAAGATTACTACTGGTAGCACCCGCCAACAGAATTTCACCATTCGAGTTTATTTCTATGCCGGCGGACAAGGTGAAGTAGTTGGAAACGGGCGCGAGTGTGCGATGCCATAGTTCGAGACCACTGCGCGTGTATTTACGAAGCACGCCGACTTCCGGGACACTAGAGTCGGATGAAATCGCTAATGATCCGAACACGACATAATCGCCACTGTTCGTGATTTTAAAGAAACGTGCGTTTTCATTAATGCCTAAATCACCAAATTTTAACACCGGCAACATATCGCCATTGGTTGAAACAGGTGCGATCAATACGTCAGTAGGCGTACCAATACCTGCTTCATTAACCCAGCCTGCAAAGACAAGGTTGTTGGTATTCGTATCAAATTCAGCTGCCCACGCGTAATCATCAGACGTTGTTCCAAATTGCCTGAACCAGCTCGGATCACCATTGGCGTCAAATTTATAGGCGTAATAATCATAACCGCCAAAATGGGTTTCCGTCCCGGCAGCATCCATGTCAAAATTTGTACTGCCAATAAAGTACAGGTTATCGGAACTATCAATAACGATACTGTGTTGCGTGAAAATACCCCCGGCAGGAATAAGCTCCGGCTCCACATCCAGAATTTTTACTAACTGCGTCACACCGGCGTTTGATAATTTCACCAAGTAAGTCCGATTAGTCGGACTTGGCGCTGGATCAGGCAGCACATCCGGACCATTAATATCACCACTGGCAAGCATCATTAAAAGAACATTGTTTGCGCTGTCGAGCATTAATCTGATCGGGCTATCCCAGTTAGCGCTATCATAACTCCCAAATTGCCTTGCCCACTGCTGGACGCCATCGGCGCTATATTTGGCAACCCAGGTATCCGTGCCTCCTCGATTAACATCGGGGCCCGCACCATCGGCGTCACCTTTCGTATAACCTGCGATATAAACATTGCCCTGTGCATCGGTAACGATAAAATTTGACGCTTCTTCTCTGCTGGATCCTATCTGCCAGATAGTAGTGGGTAGTGAAACAGACAGACCACCACCGGTATTGGTGGTAAAGGGGGCGCTCAATGCCGATTCTATACCATCGCCATTAATAGCCAAGACCCGGTAGGTATAAGTTGTATTGATTAAAACACTGTTATCAGTATAACCAGGAGTTGTTACATCAATGAGCGCAACACCATCACGATAAATGCGATAAGCCGCCACACCGCTTTCTGCGTCTGTGGCAGAATTCCAGCTCAAACTCACTTGTGTCGTCGTGGCCATGCCGGTTAGGGCATCGGGCACGCTCGGCGGCGTTGTGTCGGGGATAGCGAGGGATGTAATCGAAAACGTGGACGACAGTGCCGATTCATTTCCCTCGGAGTCGACAGCGCTAACCTGATAACTGTAAGTGGTACTTGCACTCACCGTGGTATCGGTATGGTTGACGTCGGTGACTTCTGTCAACACGGCTGCGCTATCATTGCGATAAATTCGGTAGCTGGCAACCGTATTGTCAGCATCGGTAGCGGCAGCCCAGTTTAAACTGACTCCGCCATCAATGGCGGTGCCAGTCAACCCAGCCGGCACACTCGGAGGAATGGTGTCGACGGACGTAGCATCGCTTCCACCGCCGCAAGCATTAAGACTAATCAACACAAACAGAAAAATACTGCTGAGACCCGCATCTCTTACGTAAAACATGATTTTCTCCCCCCACAAGATATTGTTATTTTTAAACAATTTTCACTGTATACCCGCGAATAGTGTATATGAACGCACGACTGTCCCGTTAACTTTACATCCTTACATACTGGCGAAACCCGGTATGAAGGATGAGGTCGCCAGCTATTCATATCTCAATTTCTCATATCACATTACAGACCGCACAAAACAACTCGTGAATTCAATTTGTAAGTGCAACTCTGACTCACGGTAAGAGGGCAAGCTG
>CAYNYJ010000113.1:0-5851 GCA_964401355.1 uncultured Ectothiorhodospiraceae bacterium
TCAGGTATTTTTCGGAATCAACCCACCTGTTGCACTAGCGAATTGAATTCACGCAATGTTGTAAACGTTGTTCACATTTTTGAAATACGTGTCAGTTGCTCTTGCAGATTTTTCAGTGCGATTTTTATCTCGGCGATCTTTGCCCGTTCTTTTTCTACCACAGCTTGCGGCGCACGTTCGACAAATTTTGGATTGGAAAGTTTACCTTCAATGCGTGATACGTCCTGTTGTTTTTTATCAATCTCTTTCGACAATCGCGTCATTTCCACATCTTTGTCGATCAGCCCGGCCATGGGGATGAGTACCTTCATTTCACCTACCAGAGCGGTGGCCGATTCCGGGGTTTGTTCGTCGTTGCCCAATACGGTGATGGATTCGGTGCGCGCCAGGAAGGCGATAGTATTCTGGTTGCGTGCCAGTTTGGCTTTGTCTGTATCGCTGGTATTTTGCAATAACACCGGCAAAAGTTTGCTGGGTTTGATGTCCATGCCAGAACGAATCTGGCGCACGCCGACGATGAAACTTTTCACCCATTCTATTTCGTTGATGGCAGTTTCATCCACAGTATCAGTGTGGGGCTCGGGATAGGCTTGGTGCATAATGGTCGCACCTTCTACACCCGCAAGTGGCGCAAGTTTTTGCCAAATTTCTTCAGTAATGAAAGGCATCAGCGGGTGTATGGTACGCAGCAGGGACTCCAGTACGCACACCAGTGTTTGTCGGGTGCCGCGCAATTGTGCTTCGCTGCTTTGCTCATTGGTCAGCACGGGCTTGGACAGTTCCAGATACCAGGCGCAGTATTCGTTCCAGGTGAAATCGTAAATGGCTTGTGCAGCGTGGTCTAGTCGATACGCTTCCACGGCATCGATGACCTGCTGTTGGGTTTGCTGCAGACGTGCGGTGATCCATTTGTCTGCTGCGGACAATTCGACATCGCCTCCGGTTTGCCCGCAATCTTTGCCTTCGGTATTCATCAGGACATAGTTAGCCGCGTTCCACAGTTTATTGCAGAAGTTGCGATAGCCTTCCACACGACCGAGGTCGAAATTGATGTCACGCCCGGTGGAGGCGAGGCTGGCGAAAGTGAATCGCAGGGCATCGGTACCGAAGGAGGGAATGCCGTCGGGGAAATCCTTGCGCGTTTGTTTTTCAATTATTTTCGCCATCTTGGGCTGCATCATGCCGGCGGTGCGTTTTGTTACCAGTGCTTCCAGTTCGATGCCGTCAATGAGGTCGATGGGGTCGAGCACGTTGCCTTTGGATTTGGACATTTTCTGTCCGTGTGAGTCACGCACTAAACCATGAATGTAAATTTCTTTGAAAGGCACATCGTCCATAAACTTCAGGCCCATCATGATCATCCGTGCTACCCAGAAAAAGATGATGTCGAAACCGGTAACCAGCACCTGGGTGGGATAATAGGTTTTCACCGCGTCTTCATTTTCCGGCCAGCCTAACGTAGAGAAGGGCCACAGCGCGGAGCTGAACCAGGTGTCCAGCACGTCTTCATCTTGCACCAGTTTTACGTCGTTTTTCAGTCCGTGTTTTTCGCGCACTTCGGCTTCGGAACGTCCCACGTACACATCGCCCTGTTCGTCGTACCAGGCGGGGATGCGATGCCCCCACCAGATCTGGCGCGAGATGCACCAGTCTTCGATGTTACGCATCCACTCAAAATAGGTGTTTTTCCAGTTGTCCGGCACAAATTTAATGTCGCCGTTTTCCACCGCCTTAATGGCGGGTTCGGCCAAGGGGCCGACCTTCACGTACCACTGGTCGGTGAGCAGGGGTTCGATGACCGCGCCGGAGCGATCGCCGCGCGGCACCATGAGTTTGTGATCTTCGATTTTTTCCAGCAAGCCGTTTTCATCCAGCATTTTGATGATCAGTTTGCGGGCTTCAAATCGATCTAGTCCACGGAATTCTACGGGGATAATTTCTTCTGGGAATTTTCCGTCAGGGGCGTCTTCAACCAATATTTTTGAGACTTCGTTGCAGGTCTTTAAGTCGATATCTTGATTGCTGGCGGAGAGAATTTCGGCGTTTTTATTGAATATATTTATTAGACCACCGTAGGGCAATTCGCTGATGGCCTTTTCGTCGCGGTGGTTTTGCCACACAGCGTAATCGTTAAAGTCGTGCGCCGGGGTAATCTTCACACAACCGGTGCCGAATTCCGGGTCCACGTAATCGTCGGCAATAATGGGAATCTTGCGCCCGGTGAGCGGCAGTTCCACAAATTGCCCGATGAGGTGGCTGTAACGCTCGTCGCCGGGGTGCACCGCTACCGCCGCATCGCCCAACAGGGTTTCCGGCCGCGTAGTGGCAACGATCAAATGACCGGTGCCATTCTTTTGTGGAGAGACCAGTGGGTAACGCATGTGCCACATGTGGCCATTTTCTTCTTCGGACAAGACTTCGAGATCCGACACGGCGGTGTGCAGCACCGGATCCCAATTCACCAGCCGCTTGCCGCGATAGATCAAGCCCTCCTCGTGGAGACGCACGAACACTTCCTGCACGGCGGTCGACATGCCGTCGTCCATGGTGAAACGTTCGCGCGACCAGTCTAGCGATGAACCCAGGCGGCGCAGCTGTCGGGTGATGTTGTTGCCAGATTCTTCCTTCCACTCCCAAATGCGTTCAATGAACGTCTCGCGTCCCAGATCGTGACGGGTTTTGCCCTCGGCATTGAGCTGGCGTTCCACCACCATTTGGGTGGCGATGCCAGCGTGGTCGGTGCCCGGCTGCCACAGGGTATTGTGGCCGCGCATGCGGTGGAAACGGGTGAGGGTGTCCATCACCGTATTGTTGAAACCATGGCCCATGTGCAGATTGCCGGTGACATTGGGCGGCGGAATCATGATGCAATAGGGTTTGCCCTCTCCACTGGGCGTAAAATGCCCGGCTTTTTCCCAGGTGTCGTACCACTTTTGTTCGATGGCGTGGGGGTTGTAGGTTTTTTCCATGGGCTGTTTTGTACAAGGCTTGTCTGCAAAGGGACGACATTATACCCAAGAATGGTGTCGGGGTGGGCGTGCAGGTTTGAGTGCCGTCCGGTTTTTCACATTGTGGGGGCACTGGCGATCAGTCGCCGCATGATTAAATGCAGCTCAAGATTGTCGCCGTAAATGACGTTAAAATGGAGATATTCACACCGCCAACGGCTTAAAATTCTCCCATGTCCCCGCAACATTCTTTTCTCCAGCGACTCGCGGTGCAGACCACCCATTACCAACAGATTGCCCGCAGCGCGCGGCAGCTGATTCCGGGCATGATGCTCAAACCTGTACTGATTCGCCACTGGCTGATCGGTGCGCACTGGGGTCAGCTAGCACTGGTGGTTTCCCTGCTGATTTTGCCCAGCCTTGTTCCGGAGGCGATTGATGCCTTTTTCGAACGACTCTCACCCCCCAGCGCCACCCAAAAATTTGCGCGTTTTTTTGATGGGCTGCTGAACGCGCCGGAGCTGAGTTCGGGCCAAATCACCACCCGCATTGTGTTGTGGCTTAGCGCAGCAATCGTGGTGCTGGTGTTATTTTGGTTACACATCCCCCGTGCGGCCAAACACGCGCAGGGGCTTGCGTTGGTGTACCAGCAGCAGGCCGACCAGTTAAGCACCGCAGATCCCAGGCAAAGCCTGATGTTGTATCGTTCGGCACTGAGCCTGACCCTGGATGCCGGGTTAGAGAGTTCACTGCAAACGAAGATTGAACAAATCCGAGACTTAAGTGCGCCCCAGCTCGTGCGGCCATCGGCGTCCGGCGACGCAGCCGCTGCCAGTTTTGAAACCACTGTTATTGTCAGCCCTAATGCAAACACGCAATCGCGGCCATTAGTCGCTTCACGATATCGCATCGATGCAGCGCTTGGCCAGGGTGGGATGGGGTTGGTGCATCGCGCCCACGATACAGTATTGGATCGGGATATCGCACTTAAGCAACTGGCTCCCGCTCTGGTGCTGGATACGCAATTTGTGGATCGTTTTCGGCAAGAGGCTCTAGCGCTGGCTCGGCTCAGTCACCCGCACATTGTGCAGATATACGACTACATCGAAGACCGCGATCTGTACGGCAAAAAACAGGTGTGGATTGCGATGGAGCTGGTTAACGGTGATGAACTGGCGGCACATATGCAGCCGGACGCCTTGATGCCGGAGCAAGAGTGCCTGCATTTTGCCCTGCAAATGTCACAGGCGATGGCCTACGCTCATGAACAGGGCATCGTCCATCGGGACTTCAAGCCCGCGAACGTGCTGATTACGGCCGATGGAAATTGCAAAATCATGGATTTTGGGCTGGCAAAAATTGCCCGTTCTGAGTTGCACACTCAGATTGGCACGGTGATGGGCTCCCCGGCTTTTATGAGCCCGGAGCAGGCAGCAGGGAAAAATAGCGATGCCCGCAGCGATATTTATGCGCTGGGCATCACCCTGTATTTGATGTGCAGCGGACGACTGCCTTTTATGGGTGATGCACAGGCCATGCTCGCGCAACATTTGTCACAAACACCTCCGTCGCCACAAGAGATTAACCCGGCGATGAGCGATGAACTCAGTCAGTTGATCCTCGATATGCTGGCCAAATTGCCTGCTGAACGTCCTCAAACCATGCAGCAGGTAGCGGATCGCTTGAGTGCGGTTGTGCACTAAACTTCCCCGTCGATAGCGATTTCGACAGGCCAGTCTTTCGTCGGGTGTGCGTATCTGGAATTCAGTTTTAGGTTTTGTCTGGCATTTGGAAAAAATCAGGCGCCTGCTTTTCGGTATTTGTTTTGTGTACCTATTATTACAGGACAGGATAAATTTGTGGAACAGAGGGTGTTTTCTAAGACAATGTAGAGAGAATTTGAAAGATTGATTGAGGGTGGCATGGCAAACATGGTGGATGAATTAAATGCGCAATTTTCATTGGAGGGGAATATTGTCTTTCAGACCGGTAAAAATGATTTTCCGATGGCAAAAATTACTAATGAGCTAGCGACTGCAGAAGTTTATTTGCATGGCGCGCATATTACCGCGTTCCAGCCCAAAGGAAGTGAGCCAGTATTGTGGATGAGTCCACTGGCGCATTTCCAAATGGGTAAAGCCATTCGTGGAGGTGTGCCGGTGATCTGGCCCTGGTTTGGGCCGCATGCGACGGACGACACGAAACCACAACATGGGTTTGTTCGCACGGCAGAATGGCGGGTGAGCGCAACATCTTCCTTGCATGATGGTAGCACCCAATTGAAGTTAGGGTTGACCGATACGCCATCGACACGCGAGCTTTGGCCTCATGCCTTTGAACTGAGTTTTACCGTAACCGTAGGCACAGAATTAAAGATTGAGTTAACGAGTCGAAATACGGGTGAACAGGATTTTATTGCCGGTGGTGCATTACACAGTTATTTTGCGATTGGTGATGTGAAGCAAATGTTTATTGATGGTCTGTCTGAATGCGAATATATCGATCAGCTTGATGGCAATAAAATAAAACAACAATGCGGGGTAGTGTGCATTACGCAGCAAGTGGATCGGATTTATCTCGGTGAAGAAAATACGTGTACCATTCACGATACGGTTTTATCACGACAGATCCAGGTCAAAAATATCGGCAGCCATTCTTCGGTAGTGTGGAATCCCTGGAAGGATAAAGCCAAAACACTGAACGACTTTTCTAACGAGGAATATCGAAATATGGTGTGCATTGAAGCAGCAAATGCTGCAGATGATATTGTGCAGCTTGCGCCAGGTAAAAAACATACGCTGAGTCAAATTATTACTCTATTAATGCCTCGGTAAAATTACCGCTTGAATTCACTGCTAATGGTATGGACCCACCTCACTTATTAATCGGCATCTAAAGTGCCA
>CAYNYJ010000114.1:0-5764 GCA_964401355.1 uncultured Ectothiorhodospiraceae bacterium
GCAGCTTGCCCTCTTACCGTGAGTCAGAGTTGCACTTACAAATTGAATTCACGAATTGAAACAACTGTAGAGGGGGTAAATAAATTTTACTGTACATTTATTCACCATGACTATTTGTTTAAATATGGACTCCTTGGGGCTGTTATTATTGGTGAGGTAGAAAAATCTGATTCGGGAGAAATGGATTTCAAAAATACTTTTAAAGAAAACCCTTTATTTAAAAAAACAATTTTCAACTTTATTGAAATCGAAGCAATTAATGATCCAGCTCTAATCACTGAAGCTAAAAAACAAAATAATGGCTGGGTTTATATTGTTGACCAAAGAACGCCTACCCCCGAAGGTGAAGTGCCTCCATTCGATATAATAGGGGCTTTTGAAGTCACTAATGGAAAACTGGGTAATTTTAATGCCAACCAAAACTATCAACTTAAAAGTGTAAATGGATTCACTAATTTCGGAGAAACCCTAAACATTAAAATGAATAATTATTTAACAAAATTATTACAAAAAAATGCATAACAAGCACCTGTGATGTCAACGCTCAAATAAACCTCAACAAGCTCATGCACACTCACCCTTTGCCATCGCGTTTAGCCAAGTAGGGTGGGCACGCTTTTCGGTGCCCACGCAGACAATAACCCCAAGCTAAAACATCCACTCAAATGATGACGTTTAACAAAACCCTCCATGCCACGTTATAGGCGCGCAAGGGGGACGGGTGGGACATATTTTTTTACGGTGGTGAGTTTCCGTCGGCAGGCGATTTTGTGTGATGCGGCGGTGCGTGAAGCTTTGCGTGAGGGGATCGATAAAACCCGGCAGCATTATCCTTTTGAGATTAACGCCTGGGTGTTGTTGCCCGATCATTTGCATTGCCTGTGGACGTTGCCTGAAGGTGACGCGAACTTTTCCGCGCGCTGGGCGAAGATTAAACGTCATGTGAGTCTAGTGTGTGGTGAGGATTACAAGCGTGTGGAGCACTTGTCGGATTCTCGTAAAAAGCACCGTGATTCCAGTCTGTGGCAACGGCGTTTTTGGGAACATAAAATACGCGACCAGGATGATTTCAATCGGCATGTTGATTATATCCATCATAATCCGGTGAAGCATGGTTTGTGTGAACAAGCGATTCAGTGGCCGTATTCGACCTTGCATCGGTATGTTAGGGAAGGAAAATGTCTCGTGGATTGGGCGGCAGGTGATGTGCATTTTGGAGGGTTAGAGGGTGGGGGAGTGAATGTTGCGTGGGCACATAAAACGTGCCCACCCTACGGGGTCAATGCCAGCATCGCCGAGTGGCGGGTGTAGGGTGTACCCGCGAGGTATAAAGGCAGGTCTTTCGTGCCCACACAGTCGATGATATGAACGAACAAGGTTTAATCTGGTTATTCATCAGTTCTTTTATTTCTTCCACGTTATTTCCCGGTGGTTCCGAGGTGGTGCTGGCCTATGTGGCGTCTGCGCAGCAGCATCCGATGTGGCTGCTGTTAATTGTTGCGACAGTGGGGAACACTCTGGGGGGGATGACGTCGTGGCTGATTGGCTGGTGGATTGCGAAACGTTATTCGTCGGAGGCGTTGTTAAAGTCGAGGCATCAGCAGGCGGTGGAGCGAATCAAACGTTATGGCAGTCCGGTGTTGTTGTTGTCGTGGGTACCCATTGTGGGTGATCCGCTGTGCGTGGCCGCGGGCTGGTTGCGAATTCACTGGTTGTCGGCTTTGTTGTTTATCGCGGCGGGTAAGGCGTTGCGTTATTGGCTAATTTTGGTGTGGATGTAATCGCAAGGCGCGAGTGAGATAGTATGAAAAATAAAAAGGTGACCCCGATATTCTGGAGTCGCCTTTTTATTTTGTGACTTTAGCTTTTATTTTCCTTGAGTTTCGCAATGTCATCTTTGAGATTTGAAACCTCAATGATTAAATGGGTGATGATTTCACCGTTTTGGGTTGCGTAAGATTGCCGCTGAACAGCATCGTCTGACGCTTGGTATTGCAACGTGCCACCTCCCATCAACACTAAAATGCTGGCAATGATTTGAGGAATATATTGCTTTATGTCCATTTACCTTCTCCCTTTGTTCCAGCCGAGGATGTCTGTCCGTGATTAAAAAAGCCAAGTGATACTCTGCTTATTCTCTGCTGAAATAAAGTGCTTTGGTAATATTCACACCAATGAGCGTGTGGGGCTTGTGCTGGCCTCATGCGCTCAATTTATGCACTCAAGAGTGGCGCAATCACCAACGACACGATGGCCAATACGTTGATGAGGATGTTCATGGACGGGCCGGAGGTATCCTTGAAGGGGTCGCCGACGGTGTCACCGACCACGCAGGCGGTGTGTACGTCGGAACCTTTGCCGCCAAGGTTGCCTTTTTCGACATATTTTTTGGCGTTGTCCCAGGCACCACCAGCGTTGGCCATCATCAGGGCCATGATTACGCCAGCTAGCAAGGCGCCACCGAGCATGCCGCCGAGGGCTTCGGCACCTAGACTAAAACCGACCACCGGGGGCGCGGCGACCGCGAGTACGCCGGGCAGGATCATCTTTTTCAACGCGGCGGTGGTGGCGATGTCGATACAACGCGCGGTGTCTGGTTTGCCGGTACCATCCATGATGCCGGGAATCTCGCGGAACTGACGACGAATCTCGTGGATCATTTCGAACGCGGCGTCACCCACGGCGGTCATGGTCAGCGAACTTACCAGCATCGGGAAAACGCCGCCGATGAACATGCCCGCCAGCACACTGGGATTGGTGAGTTGCAGATTAAGCGTACCAATGTTGGCCGACACCACCTCCACAAAGGCGGCGATGATGGCCAGCGCTGCCAAGGCCGCCGCGCCGATGGCAAAGCCCTTGCCGATGGCGGCGGTGGTGTTGCCCAATTCGTCCAGGGAGTCGGTAATTTTGCGTGTCTCTTCCCCCAGGCCAGCCATTTCGGCAATGCCACCGGCGTTGTCGGCCACCGGCCCATAGGCGTCGATGGCCATGGTGATGCCCACCGTCGCTAACATGCCCACCGCTGCGATACCCACCCCGTAGAGGCCGACCAGATTGGTGGAGATCATAATAATCGCGGCGAGGGTGAGCAGGGGTACCACCACTGATTGCATGCCCACTGCCAGCCCGGAAATCATCACTGTTGCTGGCCCGGTCTCACCAGATTTAGCGATACGCCGCACCGGCGCTCCGGCGGTGTAGTACTCCGTCACCAGGCCGATGATGATGCCGCCCACCGCACCCACTAATACCGCGCCCCACACTCGGACGCTGATGCCGATGGCATCGACCACAAAGTAGGCGGCGATAATAAACAGTACTGCTGCCCCCATGGTGCCGATGCGCAGCGCCACTTCGGGTGATTTTTCTGAGAAGGCTTTCACCAGCCCAATGCCCGCCACGGAACAGAGCAGTCCCGCTGAGGCCAGTGCCAACGGCAGGAACATCAGTGCTTGCTGCTGGCCGAGTGGGTCTATGATATCGACCGCCATGGTGGAGGCGATGGCGATGGTGGCGATGATGGAGCCGCAGTATGACTCAAAAATATCTGAGCCCATGCCTGCCACATCGCCGACATTATCGCCCACATTGTCGGCGATCACGCCGGGATTGCGGGGGTCGTCCTCGGGAATGCCGGCCTCGATCTTGCCGACCAGATCCGCACCCACGTCTGCGCTTTTGGTAAAGATACCGCCGCCGACACGGGCAAATAAAGCCACGGTGGAAGCGCCCATGCCGAAGCCGTGAATCACGTGCGTGGTTTCCGGGTCGCCGCCAAAGAACAAATAAAGCGTGCCCAACCCCAGCAAGCCCACCGCGGCCACCGTCATGCCCATAATGGAACCGCCGAAAAAGGCGATAGTGAGTGCCGCGGAGGCGCCTTCGTTGTGGGCGGCAACGGTGGTGCGGGTATTGGCCTGAGTGGCGCTGTACATGCCGATATAACCCGCTGAGGCCGAGCATACCGCGCCAACCACAAAGGCAATGGCCGTATTCAGGCCGAGAGAGAAATACAACAACACCGTGAGAACGGCAGAAAACATCGCCAATATGGAATATTCACGTTTGATGAAAACCATGGCGCCCTGGTGAATGGCCTCGCCAATTTCGGCGACCTTGCCTTCTCCGCCGGGGTGTTTTTTGACGGCACCGTAGAGAATAAACGCGATAAAGAGCCCGAAAATACCTAAAACCGGTGGTGCGAGTGTTATATTTATATCCACTACTTTCCTCTCTTTTGAACGACGCTATTCGTCGGTGAGTTGAGTTCAAACGCTATGTGATGATGTTCTTGTGCCTCTCTCTTATATCTATTTATATCTATTTTCTGTTGCAGTGACAGACGGGTCAGGTTGCATGGGTCTGCACGGTTTCTCGCCCCCATCATCTGCGTTACACTGACTCTACCCGCTAGGGCCGGGATAAGCCATAAGCGGCATTGATGTCCACTTATCTTTTTGTTGCAGACTGTTTTTGTTATTATCGCTGTTTATCACCGTAAAATTTCATGTCTATCAAAATATGCGCCCAGCAGGGACGTAACCATTCAGGAGTTAAATCATGAATCTTGACCGAGTCAGCTCTGGCGCTGACGTGCCCCACGACATTAATGTCATCATCGAAATCCCCTCGCACAGCGACCCGGTGAAATACGAAGTGGACAAAGCCACTGGCGCGATGTTTGTCGACCGGTTTATGAACACCGCCATGTTTTACCCCTGCAACTACGGTTATATCCCGCATACCCTGTCCGAAGACGGTGACGCTACCGACGTGTTGGTGGTCACCCCCACTCCCTTGATCAGTGGCTCGGTGATTCGTTGTCGGCCCGTCGGCATGTTGCAGATGACGGATGAATCCGGCATTGATGCCAAGATTCTCGCCGTGCCGGTAGACAAGTTGGCCGTGCAGTATCGCAACGTGGAAACCCTGGATGACATGGAGCCGTTACTGCTAAAGCAGATCTCTCACTTTTTCGAGCATTACAAAGATCTTGAAAATAACAAATGGGTAAAAATTAACGGTTGGGTCGGCATTGAAGAGGCCAAGACAGAAATTTTGGCCTCGGTGGAACGCTACAATGCCGCTCCGGAAAAACCGGCTTTTTGATCGGATGACGTCGAGCGGTTCACGCCCATTTACGTAAGAGAAAATGAATGAAAATTTGCATTGTTTCCGACAGCCACGATAATCGGCGTCTGCTCGAAATCGCCGTCAAAGACGCAAAAGAGCGCGGTGCCGAAGCCGTGTTGCATTGCGGTGATGTGGTCGCGCCGACCACCTTGCGAGTGCTACAAAAATTTGGTTTACCGGTGCACGTCATTCACGGCAACAATACCGGTGATCTGTACGCCACTTCAAAATTGTCCAACGAGCCGGATAGCGTGATCAACTATCACGGCCAGGATGTCGGTATGGAATTGGCGGGACGCAAAATCTTCATCGTCCACTATCCGCATTATGCGCGCGCCATGGGTGTCACCGGCGATTGGGATCTGGTCTGCTGTGGACATGATCACAAGGCTGAGATCGATATCATCACCACCATCACCGATTCAACCACACTGTTCGTGAATCCCGGCACCGTCGCGGGGGTCGGCGCGTTGCCGACATATGTCATGGGTGACTTGGCCACGATGCAGTTTGAAATCATCGCCGTGCCGGTAGATTCCAACATGGCCTACAATATGCCGCATGTGACCGCGCATACTTACTAACAAGTCACTAATAATGAATACTACTCATGTTACTTAAATCCACC
>CAYNYJ010000115.1:0-5589 GCA_964401355.1 uncultured Ectothiorhodospiraceae bacterium
TCAGGTATTTTTCGGAATCAACCCACCTGTTGCACTAGCGAATTGAATTCACGAAAACTAAGTGTGGGTAGGCTAAGTATTTTCAAAATTTTCCTCAATTACGTCACAGGTAATATGGTAATATTACCTGTATAAATATCTATCAGCGCAAATGTAAACAGGAGGGCAATATCCAGTTAGCTCGAAAGTGCTGGATGTATATGGAAATACGTACACCATCGGCGGAGCACGACTTCTGGGTACGATTACCGTATTTTTCCCCTGATTTAGGTGACCGCTTATAAGGTTTGCGTCATTATGTGCCGCAAAACCGTGAACGCTTTGATAGCGCACAAGCTTAATGTTGATTTATCGTTAATTTGGAGTACAGAGTATTCTGGTGATATATCAACGCCTCGAGGCCTGAGCGTTGATAGGTTTTGTTATTGTTATTGTTATTTTCAGGGCCTACGGGTTAAAGGTTATATTGGAAATGAGTGACGGGTAAAATTAGTGGTTATATCTCTGCCGCCACACTTGAAAATTAGGTTCTTGCAGGTAGCCTTTGGATAACACGTAATGCAGTACATTGTTGAGCCTATAGAACCCAACAACAGAGTCAATACGAATAATTTCCTTGCCATGCTCATCGAAAAAAATAATTGTCGGTGTGTAATATATGCCGAGTTGTTCCGCCCATTGTTTAGCGGTAATTTTTTGCCCGTTAGGTGTCAGTACCGGGGTGTTGGAAAGCATGTCGAGTTGCACGGATTCCAGTTGGGTCATGGTGTGAAGTATTGTGGTATTGCTGAGTGGCCCAGAGTGAAGAATGTCACATGCATGGCAGCGCGGTTTTTCGAAAAACACCGCTAAGGGAATTTGTGAAACGAACATGGAGCGGTCGAGGCCGTGGGGCGGTGCGGAGAAGATGTCGTTTATGTTGAGTTCTTCATTGCCATAATCGGAAAAAGAGGCGGCCCTTGCGAGATAGTTTTTAAGCCTGTCTATTTTGAAATGGCTATCCGCGACGTATTCCAGTACGGCCACAAATTGATACGGAGGATGGTAGCCTGAAAGACGTAGTATCTCTTTTCCATCAGTATCATAAAAAATTAATGTAGGTGTGAAGTTTGTTTTATTGGCGGTGGAAAATTGTTTTTCCGTACGGTAAATTTTTCCATTGACGTCCGCGACGGGGCGCTGACCGATCACATCAATTGCGACAACATCAAAGTGTTTTCGGGTGTAGGCGACGATGAAGGGGTCTTGCCAATTGTGCTCCAGGTGCGCTTTGCAGTAGGCGCAATCCTTTTGTCCAAAATAAACAATTAGACCGCGTTTGTTATTTTCCTTCAGATCAGCAATGTCATTTTTGAGTTCCAGGAAACTCAGTTTGAACCAGTCGGGAAGTATTAATGCAGTATCGAGAGGTTGGTCTTCGAATTCAAAGAAATCGGGTTCGGGGATGTCGCCGAGTGAGTCAGGTGCTTCATCAGTCTCAAGTGTGACGTGTACGGTGATGTCTGCAATAGCCGAGTTAAGTCCACAAAAGAACAATAGTAGGCCGATAGTGAGTCGAATTATTATCTGCCGGCAGTTGTTCATATGATGTGTTTGTTATGTTGGATAATATCGTCAGATTACGGAGGATTCGATATTTTGTAGGCATCATCTTTTTCTATGTTTTCCCAGATGTCGGGGTGGAGCTTGTAGGAACTCCGGGGATTAGGAGCCTGACAAATAATTTAAGGTTTTAGTTTAGCACTGCTAGGTTGTGTTTCGGGGCTATTTTGACGATGAAGTTCCGGTTTTTTGGCTTGTTTATGAAGTGTTTGAGTGATGAGTTACACGTTCATGCGCGATCGGCGAGACAAAAAAAATCCCGAGTATCGAAACGCCCGGGACTTTAATACACCAGTGGTGCTGATGACGAGCTAAAATAAGCTGCCTATTTAGCCGAATGGCCCGATAGTTTAATTTCTACCTTCTCGTCATCCTTCAGGCTGGCGTAATACTCGCGGAGTATTTTCAACACTTCAGGGCGGGAGAATTTTTCAGACACGTCTTCACCTTCCGACAAGGCCTTGCGCAGCTTGGTGCCAGACAGCAGCATCCGGTCTGCCGCATCATGCGGACAGGTCTTCATGGAAGCCATGCCGTCGCATTTGTCGCACCAGAAGGTCCAGTCGATTTTCATCGGTTGGGTTTCCAACGCGTCTTTAGGAATTTCGTCAAAGATGTGATGGGCGTCAAATGGCCCGTAATAATCGCCAACACCGGCGTGGTCACGACCCACGATCAGGTGCGAACAGCCATAGTTTTGGCGGAACAGGGCATGCAGCAGGGCCTCGCGCGGCCCGGCGTAACGCATGTCCAGCGGGTAACCTGCTTGAATGACCGAGTTGTCGACGAAGTAGTTGTCGATCAGGGTGCTGATGGCGTTGGAGCGCACGTCGGCGGGAATGTCACCGGGTTTGAGCTTGCCCAGCAGCGAATGCACCAGCACACCGTCCAATAATTCGAGGGCAATCTTGGCCAGGTATTCATGGGAGCGATGCATAGGGTTGCGGGTCTGGAATGCCGCAATGGTAGACCAGCCGCGTTTGTCGAATTCGGCACGGGTCTGTGCCGGGGTCATGAACTGTTTGCCGTATTCTTCGGGGAAGCCGCCTTGCGACAGCACCTTCACCGAACCCGCTATATTCACCTCGCCCTGTTCCATGACCATTTTGACGCCCGGATGCTCGGTATCAGTGGTCTTGTAGACCTGCATGCATTCGTGGGCCTTATCGACGGAATATTTTTCGGTGACGGTCATGGTGGCGAGAATGGTGTCTCGCTCGGCATCGTAGAGGGCGATGTCGTCGCCTTCAGAGATGTCGTTGGCAACAGAGGCGTTGGTGGAGAGAGTGATGGGGATGGGCCAGAACAGGCCTGAGGTGGTCTTCATGCCGTCGCAGACACCTTGCCAGTCGGCGTGGGTCATAAATCCGGTCAGCGGCGTGAAACCACCAATGCCCATCATAATCAGGTCACCCGCTTCTCTGGAAGAGATAGAAACCTTGGGCAAGGTCTCCGCGCGGGCAGCTTCGGCATCGCGTGCCGAGCCCTCTAATAGCAGGGGCTTGAGATCCCCGCCGCCGTGTGGACGGACTAATGTAGACATAACGCTCCTTTTGTCTAGCTTGATTTGAATAGTTGTTTGATTGTTTTCACGCTTATTCGGTCACTGTTCGGCGACCGTTGTTATTACTATCGACGGGTCGTTGTTAACGACGCTCAAATAAGTGTGCTCGCGATACGCAAAGTACCGTCTCGAGTTGTCGCATTGAGTCTTTTTTCAGAAACGTGAATAGTACGGCTCACGAGACTACAACATTAAAGACTTTTGAAACACTTGCAAAGGCATTTTCATTTTCGCGGGTATAAACTTTGCTTATTGACGATGTTACCTCTGGTGAAGGTTAAGGAACCCCAGGTTTATTTGTACCTCAAATATTTAGCATCCGTGTCATTTGAAGCGCTTGCTGTTGGTGAATCTGAGTTTCAGACAGCAATCTGTTTCGTCCAGAATAAATCCGAGGTTCCCTCGCCCATTCGCAAGGTTGATAAATCGCAAGTTACTAAACAAGTCACTAATAATGAATACTACTCATGTTACTTAAACCCACCGTCATACCGGCGAATGCCGGTATCCAGGAGCTGGATATAAACATATCAAAGCCCGTTACCCTGTCAACATTAACCTAAAATACAGCCTTGCATGTATTGCCACCCTCTCTGGATGCCGGCATTCGCCGGCATGACGACCGGGGTTTTAAAAAGAAGCAGTATCCTTATTCAGGCGACTGGGTAGTAAAAGCCGTCACATAATGGGGAGTTCAAACCAAAAGGTTGTGCCGGCCTCTGAGTGTGGGTGTATTTTAGTGTCAAAGCCGATGCTGCCACCATGTTGCTCGATGATCGCTTTGGCGATACTGAGTCCCAAACCTGAACTTCGTACTTGTTGGTCTTTTGCTTGTTTAGGCGCTTCGGCCATGGCAAATTTTTCAAACACATGAGGCTGAAATTCTTCCAGGATTCCCGGCCCATGGTCGCGGACATTTACCCGCAGCCGCTTGCCGACGCGTACTACGGCAATATCGATGTTGTCGTTGATGCCGCCATATTTTGCCGCATTACTCAAAAAATTGGTTATTACCTGTCCGATTCGATGTTCATCACAAAACACGTGGTCGTTGGCCAGTGAGTTTTTGAGATTAAACGTGACGGAAAATTTCTTGGCATACAATTTATTGTGAAAAACGGCATCTGTCACCACGCTGCTGAGCTGAGATTCCTGCTTGTCAAGTTGCAGGTTGCCTGATTCTATCTTTTGGATATCAAGAAAATCATTGACCAATAACAGCAGCCGCGAGGTGTTGCTAGAGGCCATGTCGATGTACTTTTTAACATCGACGTTGATTTCTCCTGCGTCACCGTCTGCGACCAGATCCAGGGCACTTTTGATAACCGAAGCAGGTGATCGGAATTCATGGCTGACGACGCTCATCAGTGCCTGTCTCTGCTCTTCGGCAAGTTCGCGTTGACGTTCTTCGTGTCTCAACCTGGCGACCAGTAATGCGGCGATGATGAGAAAAGCCAGAAAGATTTGGGCCGATTCCAGCATAAGGTTATTTCTGTAGTTTATGTGTAATACAAGATTATGAAAATGAATGGCCTGCCAGCGGGTACCTGCGATGTCGTGTCGCATAGAAATAAGGGCACGTTCCTCCGTCGTTAGTCGATAGTCGTCGCGCGACCAGTGGTTGCGTGCTCCTTCGGCTACGACTTCGATTAAATCTTTACGTTGTGGCAGGATCAGCATCAGTTGCTGACCGGGGCTTTGAATGCTATTGATAATGTCGCCGAGTACGTCGGCCGGGAAGCTAACGAAAAATATCCCTTCTTTTCCATCCTTGCCATAGGGCACCATAATGTCGAAGTGATAATTTCCCATACTAGGGTGAATATAGGGATGATATTGGCCGCTGGTCTCGGAAAATTCTTTGATATCCGATAAACACAATTCGCCGATCAGCCCATCAAAATCTTCGAACAGGGGTTCGCCAGAATTGTTTGCGATGGAAAAGGCGAAGTGTTTTGGAAAATAGCGGGTGAGCAATTTCCCCAAATTTTCGTGCAATTCGTCATTGTCTGGATTAGTGGCCAGAGTCCGAAGGCTATCGATGTGCTCCTTTGCGAACAGGTCTACCAACCGTTGCTTTTCGGCGATATAAAAAACTACTTGTTGTTCAACTCCGCGAGTGGATTCATGACCGATATCGAGCTGGTATTTATGGAAGGCATTTAAGCGGGCGTTGGCAATCATGCTCAACATAGCGATAACTAACAGGATCAGCAAGGCAACAAAAATGACGTAACTTTTGCAAAAAAAACGGTGACTATACTTCATGTTATATTTTTATCGCAGGAAACATTATCAGGCTTTCGGCAGAAACCACGAATTCTTGAATTTGCGCTGCGGGGGATAAAGGCAGGACTGAGGACTGAGGACTGACCTGGTCAACCTTTTTGATACAACCCAGTTAAGCGGCTTCTTTCATCTCT
>CAYNYJ010000116.1:0-5546 GCA_964401355.1 uncultured Ectothiorhodospiraceae bacterium
CAGTTAAGTGAATTATCCTTAACTGGGGTGTATCAATCAATTAGACCATGTCATCCTTTAATATTTCCTGAACAGCCGTTCTCATTGGATTTTGAATCTCACTATCTCCATCACTATTTTTTCTATCAGATTGAAAAAGTGAATATAGTGGCAAATAGTTTTTAATTTGCACCCATATATTTTTAGCATCATCCTTCGCTAATTCAATCTCAATCTCACTGAATTGCAAATCGTCAGAATAATAACTCCAAATAGCTCTTCTTATTACTGCATTCTTAGTTTTATCCTCACACTCAATATCATCCGTTAACATTTTTTTTAAATCAGAATTATTTTTTAAAAGCAAGCCTGAGCAAGCTGGGTTTGTGGGATGGAAAGATTTTATAAATACTTTTTCTTTCCCCCCATTAGGGTATTTTTTTATTATTTCCAAACACCCATCTTGATTTAATAAATATTCATCAGACAAGTTGGTGGGATTGGTGGCGTCAATAGTTAAAGATTCAGGGACATTGCTAAAAACAACACTAATTGAAATTTCTGTATCACCTTCATTTTTGGCTTGTTTGTTCACATCATCTTTATCAATTTTAATGACGCTTGTCTTTTCATTAAAGAAAACATCCATAGCTTCTAGAATCGTTGATTTCCCAGAGTCATTTCTACCAACAAATACATTCAAATCGTTGAAGTCGATTGTTATTTCTTCTTTGTAAGATCTAAAATTGGTTAATCTTATTTTTTTAATCTTCATGATCTATGATGTCCTTATGAAACTTTCATGCGTACGTGATGTTTCTTTTGCACATAACAGTTGTACATCGACCCAGCTCGTTTTTTCCGCTTTGGATTTCTTTAAGAAGGCGAGTTAAGTTTTTGTATTTACAGTAATTTCACTAACATACTCTAGATTTTTCTTATTGCAAAGTGAGCGCGCTTTATATTCCTCAAAGGAATGCTCGTTTTTCATCCATACTTTTTTGTCAGGTGTTGTGTTTATTACCAGTGCTGTCCCGTTAACTCCTTAATCGTCATACCGGCGAAGGCCGGTATCCAGAAAGTCGTTGAACCACCAACAGTAGGCGCTCTTAGGCGACCACTGGATTCCGGCCTACGCCGGAATGACGGGAAGGGGTTGCCTATGTTCATGTCTCCAATACTACTGAATGTGCTATACGCCCAGTGTGTTGCCAGTTGCAGCAGAACACGATTCAAGTTAACGGGACAGCACTGGTTTATTGCGGTTGTTGATTTTATCGGGCGACAAAACGAGCATGGGGCGAGCGCTAAAGTGGGCGCGGTTTTCGGGAGAAAAAATATCACTCCGGGCAAGGTGGAGTGTTAAGGAAAAGAATAAGACAACCACAATAAATCACAGAGACAAGTTTGAAGGCAGGATTTTTTACTTCAAGTAACTGCCGAGATAAACCACTCACTAAAGAAAAAAAATTGATAGGCGCAACACTGCTGTCCCGTTAACTCCACATCGTCATACCGGACTTGCACCCACAGGGCAGACCATCCGGTATCCAGCAAGTCGTTGAACCACTGGATTCCGGCCTACGCCGGAATGACGGGAACGAGATAGCAGTGTAGGCGCAAATGGGTTTGAACAAACGCCCTACCGCTCTACGTCACCGAGTAGCGAGCAATGCGCTTGAAGGCCGTTCGCTGCCCCCGAAATCGGGTTCGGGGGCACGGGCTAAGCGCACAATATTTGTCTAACCTTAAATCGCTTTGGCCTCTGCCATGCCCAGCGCGTTTGCCTGCACTCGGGCGATTTCGTCCCGCACCCGTGCCGCATCCTCAAATTCCAGATCCTGCGCATGCTGGTACATTTTCTTTTCCAGCTCGCTGACTTCCTTGGCCAACTGGCTCGGCGACATGGCTGCGTAGCGCATGGCCTCTTCCGCTACCTTGGCGTATTCGGCCGGTTTGGTTTTGCCGTGGCCGTAACCGGACTCCATCACATCGGCGATATTTTTCTTGATGGTGGTGGGGGTGATGCCATGGACTTTATTATGCGCCGCCTGCTTTATACGTCGCGCCTCGGTGACATCAATGGCGGCCTGCATGGAACGGGTAATTTTGTCGCCGTAGAGAATTGCTCGGCCATTGACATTACGCGCGGCGCGGCCGATGGTCTGGATCAACGAGCGCTCGGAACGCAGGAAACCCTCTTTGTCGGCATCGAGAATGGTCACCAGCGACACTTCGGGTAAATCCAGTCCTTCGCGCAGCAGGTTGATGCCGATTAACACGTCGAACACGCCTAGCCGCAGATCACGAATAATTTCCATACGTTCCACGGTTTCGATATCCGAGTGCATGTAACGCACCCGCACGCCATGATCCGCCAGATAATCGGTGAGGTCTTCGGACATACGTTTGGTGAGCGTGGTGACCAGCACCCGCTCATTGACCGTCACGCATTTGTGAATCTCGGACAGCAGATCATCTACCTGGGTGGTGGCCGGTCGCACCTCGATTTCCGGGTCGAGCAAGCCGGTGGGCCGCACTACCTGTTCGATAACCGCCCCGGAATGTTCAGCCTCGTAGGCTGCGGGGGTGGCGGAGACAAAAATGGCCTGGCGCATCATGCGTTCAAATTCATCGAAACGCAGCGGCCGGTTGTCCAGCGCCGAGGGCAACCGAAAGCCGTACAGCACCAGATTCTCTTTACGTGACCGGTCGCCTTTGTACATTCCGCCGATCTGCGGAATGGTAACGTGGGATTCGTCCAGAATCATTAGCGCATCGGCGGGCAAATAATCGATCAGCGTTGGTGGGGGCTGGCCTGCCTCACGGCCCGACAGATAACGCGAGTAGTTTTCGACCCCTGAGCAGTAACCCAGCTCCAGCATCATTTCGATATCGTATTTAACCCGCTGATCCAGGCGCTGGGCCTCCACCAACTTGTCGCGCTCACGGAACCAGGCCAAACGCTCGGGCAGTTCCTGCTTGATCAGCTCCACTGCTTCGAGCACTTTGGCGCGCGGCGTGGCGTAATGTGTTTTGGGATGAATAGTCACCCGTGGCAGACGTTGCAGCATCTCGCCGGTGAGCGGATCAAAATAGCAGAGGTTATCGATTTCATCGTCAAACAACTCCACCCGCACCGCCTCGCGGTCAGAGGCCGCGGGGAAAATATCGATGACATCGCCCCGCACCCGGTAGGTGCCGCGGTGCAGCTCTACGTCGTTGCGCTTGTATTGCAGCTCCGCCAGCCGGCGCAGGATGTGACGCTGATCAATGGTCTCGCCACGCGACAGGTGCAACAACATCTTCATGTAGGATTCGGGATCACCCAGACCATAAATGGCCGACACCGTGGCGACGATGATCACGTCCTTGCGTTCCAGCAGCGCCTTGGTGGCCGACAGGCGCATCTGCTCGATGTGCTCGTTAACCGAGGCATCCTTCTCGATGAAAGTGTCCGATGACGGCACGTAGGCCTCGGGCTGGTAATAATCGTAATAGGAAACGAAATATTCCACCGCGTTGTGCGGAAAGAATTCTTTCATCTCGCCGTACAGCTGCGCCGCCAGGGTTTTGTTGGGCGCCATGATCAGCGCCGGACGCTGCACCGCCTGAATGACGCTGGCGACAGTGAAGGTTTTACCGGAACCGGTCACCCCCAACAAGGTCTGCGCCGCTTCGCCGTCTTTGATACCTTCGATGAGGGCCTTGATCGCTGCAGGCTGGTCGCCAGCAGGCTCAAATTCCGAGTGCAATTCAAATCTTTTACGCATGCTCTATTCTTGTGCCAAGTTCAATCGAGTATATTACCGCAATAATCTGCAACTTGTGCCCATCACTTGAGGATCCCCCGTTTGAACAACCCGTCATCCGAGCAACTATCCCTGCGCGTTCAAAACATCAAACCTTCCGCCACGCTGGCAATTACCGCTCGCGCCAAGGCACTAAAGGCGGCAGGTGAAGACGTCATTGGCCTGGGTGCCGGTGAGCCCGACTTCGACACGCCCATGCACATCAAGCAAGCCGCGATTGCCGCGATCAATGCAGGACATACCAAATACACCGCCGTTGACGGCACCCCGGAACTCAAGGCCGCAGTGATACGAAAGTTTGCCCGTGACAATCAGCTCGATTACGAAGACAGCCAGGTTCTGGTCTCCTGCGGTGGCAAGCACAGTTTTTTCAATCTCACCCAGGCGCTGCTGAATCCCGGTGATGAAGTGATTATTCCGGCACCCTATTGGGTATCGTATCCGGACATGGTGACCTTGGCCGAAGGCGTGCCGGTAATTGTGCAAGCTGATATCAGTGCCGGTTTCAAGATCACCCCTGAACAGCTCGACGCTGCCATTACGCCCAAAACGCGGATGATGGTCATCAACAGCCCTTCCAATCCCACCGGTGTCACTTACAGCCACGCGGAGTTGAAAGCGCTGGGTGCGGTGTTGGAAAAGCACCAACGGATCATTGTCGTCAGCGACGACATCTACGAGCACATCACCTGGCACGGCGAACCCTTCGCCAACATTGTCACCCTGTGTCCCAAACTGATTGAACGTTCCGTCGTATTAAACGGCGTTTCCAAAGCCTATTCCATGACCGGCTGGCGTATTGGCTACGCCGGTGGCCCCGCATGGCTGATCGGTGCCATGAAAAAGATTCAATCGCAAAGCACCTCCAACCCCTCGTCCATTTCACAGGCGGCAGCTCTCGAGGCTCTGGATGGCGACCAAAGCTGTATCCAAACCATGGTCAGCGCTTTTAAGGAACGTCACGACTATGTCGTAGACCGACTAAACCAGATCCAGGGATTACAGTGCCTGCCCTCTCAGGGCGCATTTTACAGCTTTCCCAATTGCCAGGAGGCCATTGCGGCATTGGGGCTGGCCGATGACCTCGCCTTCGCCGAGCACCTCATCAGCGAATCCGGAGTGGCGCTGATCCCCGGCTCCGCCTTTGGCGCACCGGGCTACATGCGCCTCTCCTTCGCCACCAGCCGAGAAAATTTGGCCACAGCCCTGGATCGAATCGAGCAGGCCATCAACAAAGCACACCGCTAAAAGCATGTTGTCTATTGACCGATCCCAAGCCCGCGGTTACCATACGCCCCGCTTGATTGAAGCCATTCCCCAGTAGCTCAGTTGGTAGAGCAGCTGACTGTTAATCAGCCTGTCCCTGGTTCGAGTCCGGGCTGGGGAGCCATTTAAGCGTCCTGTGTACTTTTCTCATTTTTTCTAAACAAACCAATATCTTGTGTCATTAAGACAAATTCCGCACTCTCGCGCGGAAACCGCTTATTTAACTTTATCCTGATGCTTCATAAACTTAGCCAATTCGAACCCACCGTGGTCGCCACTTTGTGAAGCATATGAAAAAAAGCCTAAAATTAAACGCTAAAATCGCCCTGGTCCCCTCGACGTACTCAGGCATACCACCAATATTGGCAAGACTGGAAATTAAGGGCTACTCGTCAAATATAATGCCGGGAAATCGAGTAAAAATACCGACTAAGAGTAAGCGCTCAACAAACCCCATCTTGCAATTTCACATTCCAGGGTAACAGCGCT
>CAYNYJ010000117.1:0-5379 GCA_964401355.1 uncultured Ectothiorhodospiraceae bacterium
AGAGATGAAAGAAGCCGCTTAACTGGGTTGTATCAAAAAGGTTGACCAGGTCAATCATCCCATTTTTAACTGACGTCAAAAGTAGAGATTATGCTGCTGCCAGCATGTGTTTCGGTGGTAAGCCATCATTGGCCTTGTTCGGGCGTTCGTTATTGTAAAAACTAAAGCCACGATGCTACCGCAGCTTGCCCTATTACCGTCCGCCAGAGTTGCAATTACAAGTTGATTTCACGATGTTTGTGTCGTTGTTTAAAGATGCAAAGTTAAAAACAAGAATTTAAAAGGTTGCGCCATTCAGATTTTATTGAGCGTAACGATGAAGTCTTCTGGCGATCTGAATCCGTAAAAATTCAGATCCTTACGTTCGTTGCCCTGGGCGTCGAAGAACAATATGGCCGGTGGGCCGAATACTTTGAAACGTTTTTTGATGGCTTCGGTTTCAGCATTGTTGGGATCTTCAACATCGACCTGTAATAGCACAAACTTTTCCCGAAAGATTTTTTGTACCTGCGGGTTGGCGAAGGTGGCCTTTTCCATGCGCCGACAATCGGTGCACCAGCTTGCGTAGTAGTCCAGCATCACCGCTTTGTTGGCGGTCTTGGCCTTGGCCAGTTCCCGGTCCAGGTCAGCGGTGTTGTGCAATTGAATAAACAGATCGTGCGGATCCACGCTGGCGTTTTGCGCCGTGCCTCCCTGACCGATGCCCAAGCTCATGTGCGACATATCCATCGGCTGCATAATGTCGCGGTTGCCCAGTACGCTGCCGATCAGCGCCAGCACGCCCCAGAGGAGGATGACGATGCCCAGCCCTTTCCACAAATAGCGCCAGTTGCTGCTGCCATCGGGGACGCCTTGGGTGGCGCCCATGTACACTCCGCAGACGATGAAGAAGATCGACCACAACAATAACACCGGTACCGCTTGCAACGGTGTCAGTAGGAAAATCGCAACACCAATCAGCAGCGCGCCGAAGACGTATTTGATGGTATCCATCCAGACCCCGGCCTTGGGTAACAGGTGGCCGGCACCGACGCCCATCATTATCAGGATGACGCCCATGCCCATGGACATGGCGAACATCATCGACGCGCCCAATACAGGATCGCCGGCCTGAATGGCGATGCCCAGCACCAGCATCAACAACGGGGTAACGCAGGCACCGATGATGAGTGCCGAGACGACACCTAAAAAGAAGGTGCCGGTCATGGAGCCGCCTTTGACGTTTTGGCTCTTCATTTGCAGTTTTGATTGGATGAACGAGGGCATTTGAATCTGGAAGAAGCCAAACATGGACAAGGACAGCACCACCAGGATAGCGGCGACAATGCCGATGGCCCAAGAGTTTTGAGTGTAGGCCTGTAACTGCTGGCCGGAAGCACCTGCTAACCAGCCTGCAACGGAATATGTGAGCGCAGTACCCATCACGTAGCTGGTCGATAAAACGCCGGCACGTATTTTAGTGGGTTGCTTACCGCTTTGGCCGACGATGACGCTGACCAGAATGGGGATCATCGGCAACACGCAGGGAGTGAAGGTCAGTAGCAGGCCGATGCCAAAGGCGAACAGCAGGTTGCTAATGAAACTGCGCTTGTCGATGTTGCCGCTGTCGGCGGGTGAGCTGACAGCCAGCAATGAAACCGGCATCTCTTTGGTGATCGGTGGATAACAGAAACCGGCATCGGCACAGCCCTGGTATTTGACGACCAGAATCACGTCTGTGGCATCGAGGTTATTGCGTTGTAGCGGGATATCGATGTCTACGCTGTGATAGTAGACCTCCATGTCGCCGAAGGACTCATCGAATTTCATTTTGCCCTTGGGCAAGACGGGCTGGCCAAGGCTGATGCCGTTGGTATCCTTCAGTTCAAACTTGAATTTGCTTTGATAGAGGTAGATATCGTCGGCGATGTCCCAGTGGACGCGCAGGGTGTTGTCGTTGATAGCTTCTACAGAAAAAATGAAGGCTTGGTCCGGGTGCAGGAAGTTATCACTGGAATCGATTAGCCCCAGGCTGTTGCCCAGTCTTTTCAGGGCGTCGAGCGGATTGAAACTATTGGAACCTTGAGGGCTAAAGCTCACTGTTTCCGCGCTGGCCATTGCGGGCAGGTTGAAGGAGACGGTTTTGGTTTGCGGTGGGTAACAAATACCCATATCGGCACAGCCCTGCGAGATGATCTTCAGGCTCAGCGTATCGGCATTCCCGGTACGTGTAATCGGAATATCAACGCTGATGTGTTTGCGATAGGTCTCGACCTTGCCGAAAAACTCGTCTTCCATGATTTCGCCCTTGGGCAGGCTGATTTCACCGAGAGAGATGCCATCGGTTTCGCTGATGAATTTGAATTTATCGCGATAGAGATAATATTTGTCGGCGATCTTCCACTCGGCGCGTACGCTATTGGCATTGATGACTTTGGTGCTGAGTGTAAATGCCTCGTCGGGCATCAACGGTTCTTCATCATTAAAGCCACCACCCAAGCCTGCCCAGGCGGTGCTGGTGATGACGAGGGAAAGGGTAAGAGTGAGCAGGGTGAAAAAGGGCGTCAGCAGTCGATGCGTGAAGGTCATGTTGAGTCTCTTTAAATATGGAGCCGGCATGTGTGTCTCGTGTGGAAAATTGCGCAGTGGCGCGGTGTTAGTGAGTCATTCCGTTATTGTTTAGAAGTCGGGTGAGGTCATTTGTTGCACTTTTTTATCGCTTTACCTGTTGGCTAAGCCAGTCGAGGTAACGACTCAGGCCACGTTCTATGGGGACAGCGATAATTTCGGGAAGTTCATACGGATGCAGGCTGGTGAGAGTCTGTTCCAGTGTGTTGTAGGCCTCGTGAGTGGTCTTGATGAGTAACAAATGTTCCTGTGCAGTTTCGCGTTTTCCTTGCCATTGGTAAATGGATGTGATGCCGGGCAGGATGCTGACACAGGCCGCAAGTCGCTGATCCACCAGTTGTTCGGCGATGGCCTGTGCCGTCGCCTGATTTGGGCAAGTGCATAACACGAGCTGATGTGGCGTCGGGATGCTTTGCTCTCCTGTTCTCATCTTTATCGTCCCATGAGCGGCATATCTTTACATGGTGGCCAAGTTGAGTCGATGCTTTGCGCCACATAAGCACTTGATCTTTATGGTAGATGCCCTGGGAGGGGGTTTGTTGCATTGTTTATGGCGAGAATGACCGCATATCGTCTGGGAAGCTCTGATATAGTGTGTGTACCCGTCATCTGCCCGCGCTGCGATATGGGACATTGGAACCGATAAATGAAGCCCTTCTCCATACTCTTTATTCTGTTTTTGGCCGTACCCCTGCTGGAAATCTATCTTTTGATCAAGGTAGGGACGCTTATCGGTGCCTTCCCGACAGTGTTCATGGTGGTGTTTACTGCGGTATTGGGCGCGTGGTTATTGCGGATTCAGGGTTTTGCGACCCTCAATCGGGTGCGCCGTACTATGGCCCAGGGCGATATTCCGGCCATAGAAATGCTGGAAGGTGCGGTGCTGCTAGTATCTGGCGCGCTGTTACTCACCCCAGGGTTTTTCACCGATGCGATTGGTTTTTTCTGTCTGGTTCCCACATTTCGTCGCGCCATGATCCGCTGGGCGCTGGGCCATCTCCTGACACCACTGGGTGGTTTTGGTGAGTCTCGCGGTGCTCCCCCCGATGCCGGGTCGGGGGAAGGTTCCGCTGCTGGGCGACATCGGCCACGCACCATTGAAGGCGAATATCGCCGCGAAGATTGACCGGTCTTTTCACTCAATATTTGTCTGTGATTGTCGTTGCTGATGGGTATCGACTCCGTTTCCGCTGATGCCATGCGTATTCTGGGAACGACGATGTCGATCAATGATGTGCAATTTAATGCGGGTCAAATCCAGTGAAAAAAGGTAGCGCAACTCTCTCGTTACATCGGTGAAAGGGTGCAGGTCGAAACCACGCAGGGCAAACGTCGTACCGGCGTGTTGGAGAGTGTTGATGAAGAGCGGCTGCGCATTAAAATGAAACTGGGTGGAGGTGAGTATTCGTTTCCGGTCAAAATTGATGAAATTACAAGCGCAAGAGTATACCGGTAGATCAAATATTTTTCGGGGCCTTCGGATCAAAAGGTTTGAAGAAGGATGTCTGCAAGGAGTTGGTGTTAGGTTAAGCGCGAGATTTTTATCTTAATATCGGCCTGTGAAAATTTCCGTATTGATAAGGCTCCTTTTTTCGCAGACAAAAAATATCCCTGTTATGGGCAGGGGTAAGGGTTGCGGTCAATGTATTTCATCAAAAATCGCTTAAGCTTCCGTCTCTGGAAGTTCTGGTTACTGGAGCCTGGGTCAGCCATACGGGTTCACTGCCAACAATTTTTCGATAGTTATCGGCAAGCCTTGAACAGTAGCGTGTTGCTTCCTGGCCACCATTAGCGGCACAGCCGGATGAGACTGCTGCGCGACACAGGCCCGCTGCGGCACCGTTGAGATTATTACAGATCGCAGTGTCAGGTCGTGCAGCAAGTGCGGTTGTGCTTATCGAGAAAAGTGCGATCATGAAGAGTAATGCTATGGTGGAAATTTGGTAAAGCTGTTTGTTTTGCATGGTGAAATCCCCTTGCGTTTTTCCAATCAGTAATAAGTAAGTATGGTGTTCTCTGGAATTGTTATTTGTGAAGCGATTCACAGTTTGACCAGCATGCGACAAGGCGAGTGTGGTACATGAGTACCGACAGAGACTCAATTTGCTGAGTAAGCGAGAGCTTCTTTGAATATGCCGGGATAGATTTTTCTGATTTCACTATCAAATCTGAAAGCTCTCTGCCGATTCGTAAATACACTGGTGTGCTGTAAATGGTGGGGTAAACTGACGTTTAGTAAAACGTGGTTGATGGCGTCTGTTTAAACAGACGTTTATTGGCTAGTCAGCCTAATTGAAACGGGTAGCGAACTTATTGCAGAATACTGAAAGCTACTGTTGGTGATGGGTTATGTATACAATTGTATTGCTTTTGGTGGCTCGCACGGGTGCTGAGCACAGATCAAAAATTAATTTTTTTTATTCTTAACGTCAGGTCTTTTCCACCATTTCCCCTTTGGGCCATCATGCATGAGTCGAATGGGGCCTTCATAGGTTTTATTGCTTGGTGTAACTTTGCCTCGACTAAAATCGAGCGCATAAGCTTGTTCGGGGTTGCCCTTTCTTTGCATGCCGGTCCAGAATGCTTTTGAAGGTGTTGCTGGAAATACGATTAAGTTGACCCTTGGTTCAAAGCACCGTCTTTCAACAATAGAAGCTAGCTCTGGAACAAGCGGAAGTCTCCACGAACTGGGTTCTCCGAAGGTGTCGCTGTTTAGTTCTGTGACGGCATCCATTGCCTCGTCCCAACTATACTCACGTGCTTCACCTGTAC
>CAYNYJ010000118.1:0-5143 GCA_964401355.1 uncultured Ectothiorhodospiraceae bacterium
GGGATTCTCATCACGCAAAATTTCTGTATCAATATTATCGGGCGTGAGCCATGTAGAGTTCTGGGAGAGTTCTGGGGACACAATACTTAATTCAAAAAAGTAGAGTTCTGGGGACACAATACTTAATTCAAAAAAGAGATAATTCCTGGGGACACAATACTTAATTATTTATTGTTTACGCCGAATTAAGTATTGTGTCCCCAGAATTCCAGAATTCGCCAAAACTGACTCACTGAGCCATGAAGAAATGTATTTGGCCCAAAACCCAGCATTACCATGAAATATGCGGGTTAACACTCCGTCCGCTTGCGGCGGGGTAGTTTATGCAGGTTGGGAGAGTTCCTCCACTTCATTAACAGCAGCAGTCAAAGAGATGAAGACTGTGCCATTTTCGATTCGGGTTGCATAGCGTTGTGTGCAGCCCTCGTCTGGAGCGGCGGCCTTGCCGGTATCCAGCTCGGTTATCCGGTTGTGCAACGGGCAGGCCACACGGTGGTCAAAAACGATCCCCTGAGACAGGGGGCCACCCTTGTGTGGGCAGGCATCACGCAGTGCAAAGAGCATGTCATCCGAGGTGCGAAATATGGCAATATTTCCATCTTCTGAGTGTATCACCCGGCTGCCAAGGCGTGGGATGTCCTCAAATTTTCCTACTTTAATCCAACTCATAGCGATAATCTCCAGATTGTGATTTATAAAAGTCTGTTGGCGTTTGTCGACGCCTCAGCTGGCCAGTTCGACGATGGGGGTATATTCCCGCTGATCTTCCCGCTCCACATGCTCCTTCCAGGGGTCGACCTGGGCAAACTGCTGGGAGTAAAGGAAGCGTTCAGCCAGTTGCTTACGTTCCTGCTCATTTTCCAGCAGCCGTTTCTTCACATAGCTCAGGCCTACGCGTTCGATCCACTGCGCGGTACGTTCAGCGTAATGACCTTCTTCGCGATAAAGCTGAATAAAGGCTGCGCAATGTTCCATGGCATCTTCCGAGGTCGGTACCTTGGTCATAAAATCGGCAATGCGAACCTTGGCGCCGCCATTGCCGCCGACGTGTATTTCCCAGCCTGATTCCACGGCCACCAGCCCCAGATCTTTGATGGTGGCTTCGGCGCAGTTACGCGGGCAACCAGAAACACCCACTTTCAACTTATTCGGCGTCCAGGCGCCCCAGGCCATTTTTTCCAGATCTATATACCCAATGGAATGGATTCGCGAATACCGTAGGAACACAGGAGATCACCAACGCAGGTCTTTACGCTACGCAGGGCCTTGCCATAAGCGTGTCCGGAGACAAAGCCGGCCTTGTTCAGATCCTGCCAAACCCTGGGTAAGGTTTCCTTGGCAATACCCGCCAGCGCGATGCGCTGTCCACCGGTGATTTTGATGGCCGGAATCTTGTATTTATCGGTTATGTCGGCCATGGCCCGGAGTTGATCGGCACTGGTCAGTCCACCCCAGAAGCGCGGTATCACGGCGAAGCTGCCATCCTTCTGAATATTGGCATGGACGCGCTCATTAATATGCCGTGAACGCGGATCATCCTGATATTCACCTGGCCAGGCGCACAGCAGGTAGTAGTTCAGTGCCGGACGGCAGTGATTGCAGCCATCTGTACTGCTCCACTCCATAAAGTGCATGGCTGCAGGAATGGTTTTAAGATTGTGTTTAAGGATCGCCTGGCGAACCTTACCATGAGTATAAGTGGTGCAACTACATAGTGCCTTTTTATGCGGGGCCTGTTCATAACCTTCACCGACGGTGGAGGCAAGCAGGGATTCCACTAATCCGGTGCACGAGCCGCAAGAAGCCGATGCCTTGGTGTGGGCACGTACTTCATCCAGAGTAAACAGACCCTTTTCACTAATGGCGTTGACGATATCACCCTTGGTGACGCCGTTACAGCCGCAGATTTCGGTATCGTCAGCCAATGCTGCCACCTGCATGGTTCCACCATGACCGGAGTCGCCCAGATGCGCCTGGCCGAACAGCAACTGATCGCGCATATCGGAAACTTCGGTGCCATCGCGCATCATCTGAAAGTACCAGGAGCCATCCAGAGTATCGCCGTACATTACGGCCCCTTTGATACGGTTGTCGCTGATTACAATCTTTTTATACACACCACGGGTGGTGTCCTGAAGCACGATCTCTTCACTGTTCTCATCATCACTAAAGTCGCCGGCAGAAAACAGATCGATACCGCTAACCTTAAGCTTGGTAGAGGTGATCGATCCTGTATAACGCATGTAACCGAGCCGGGCCAGATGATTGGCTGCCACTTTTGCCTGATCGAACAGGGGCGCCACCAGACCATAGCTTTGCCCACGGTGCTGAACGCATTCGCCGACAGCATAGACACGTGGGTCAAAAGTCTGTAGTGAATCATTGACTACAATGCCCTGTTCACAGTGCAGACCGGCATTTTTTGCCAGTTCGATGTTGGGGCGGATGCCTGTTGCGATAACGACCAGATCAGCTGGAATTTCGCGATCATCACTAAGCTGTACTGCAGTTACCCGCTCTGAACCCAGAATAGCCTTGGTGCAGGATGCCATCTCAAAGCTTAGCCCTCGTTCTTCCAGAGATCGCTTGAGCAGTGCGGCGGCCGGGGCATCAAGCTGGTAGTCCATGAGGTTATCTGCAAGGTGGATCACGGTGACATCCATACCCTGTTTGAGCAGACCATTAGCTGCCTCCAGTCCAAGCAGGCCACCGCCGATCACGACGGCCCGTTTATAGGCAGCCGATGCTTCAAGCATACACTCAACATCGTGGATGTTACGGAAGGTAGTCGCCCCGGGAAGATTTGTTCCAGGGACGGGGATGATTATGGGATTCGAGCCGGTGGCCATGAGCAGCCGGTCATATGAAGCTTCGGTACCGTCAGCAGAGGTCACACAACGCTTTTGACGGTTGATGCTGACTACCTCGGAATCCGTATGCAGGGTAATGCCGTTGTCCTTATACCAGTCCTTATCGTTGAGCATGATTTCATCAATGCCCTTTTCACCGGTAAGTACCTGCGACAACATGATACGGTTGTAATTTCCATAGGGTTCGGTGCCGAAGACAGTGATGTCATACATGTCCGGCGCCAGCTCCAGCAATTCTTCAAGTGCGCGCACACCGGCCATACCATTTCCAATCAATACAAGCTTTTCCTTCATCATATTTCTTTCCTCGAATAAGAGCGGTTGATAACAGGCTAACTACATCTGCTGATGCAAATTGTGTGCCATGCCTGGGTGGTGCCGGATATGCTTTAAATAACAACTGGTTTCGTGTGGTTTTAAAAGATGTCTGGTTTTCACCATGTGCCATGATGGTGCGTTTTTGTAGAGTTGCACTAGTAGTGTGCACGAATACACAGAGTTTGGAATTTTAGATAGAGAAAAAGCAGGCTCCCCGGCGCATGCCCTTAAGTCCAACACAGGGATCGCCGGTGTGAGGTAGAGTATTCAACTACGGAATTAAGGATTATCACCCTCACTGCCGTTTACTCTATCATCGTCTTCCATGATGATTCTGTGTGCCGGCCCTTCAAGATCTTCAAATTGGTCGGATTTTACTGCCCACATAAAAACCCAGACAATTATTGCCACTAGAAGCATGGTGACCAGTAATAAAAGATAAATGATTTCCATGGCAAGTGATTTATTGTAACCGAGTTAAGCGTAGAGCGTTTAGCACAACAATTAAGGAACTGGCAGACATGCCGATAGCGGCTGGAGATAATTTTCATGCGCCCTACAGAACATCTTTCTGATATAGATCACCCCGTTCAATGTAATTTAATCATATCGTACTATCGTCAAGTCGCTATTAAGGCACTGCCTGATTTTTGTCAGCGCTCTTTATGGAGATTGGAGCTTATGAAAAGAAAGCTTTTGATGGTAGCTGGTTTTACGCTGATGATATGTCTGGGTACGGCATATGCCGCCGAGTACAAGCTGGCAATTCAGCCTATTCTGCCACGCGCTGAAATAAAAGTTGTATACCAACCATTAGCAGATTACCTGTCCGCTGAAACCGGAGAAACAATAACCCTATCGACTTTCAGTAATTTTAAGTCTTACTTCATGAATATGAAACGTCAACGCGGCTTTGACATTGTGCTGGATGCCGCACACTTTACTGATTATCGAGTAAAACAAATGAACTATACGGTATTAGCGAAAGTACCAGACACCGTAAGTTTCAGTCTTGTAACGGGCCCTGATCTTTTAGTCTTTGATGCAGAAGAATTAATACCTTACAAAATAGCGACAATGATATCACCGGCTGTCGGTGGTTTACGGCTTAAAGAGCTATATCCTGACCGCGATCACACCCCGACAATTGTCAGGGCGACTGATGCAGCAGATGCCGTGAAACAAATACATGATGGGCGTGTTGACGCTGCAATGATTCCTACGCCACTGGTGGGTAATTACGAAGATTTGAACACGGTTCTAACGACCGAACCTCTACCACATACCGCTTTTTCTGTGTCACCAACAGTGCCAAAAGCGCTATCAGATAAAATCAGGCAAGCACTGACAGGTGCGGCCAATACCAGTCAAGGACGTGAGATGCTTTCAAAATTAGCCTTTTCTAACCTTGATCCTGCCTCGAATGAAGATTACGATGGTTACGCGAAGTTACTTAAACTCACTCAAAGACACAAACCCACACTAAGCCGTTGAGGATGCGTTTGTGTACGCTTAGATAAACAGGACTTATCAAGGCTGCGTGCCCCCCTGATACATGATGCCACTACTATAACAAGGCCAACCAACGTAGCGTACAATCGTGCCCATGCTCAAAACACGAAAACACGGGGCCGAAAACACGGGGTCAAAAAACACGGGGTCAGGTCTTTCCATGCCACACTTCATTCATTATCTTTAACTATTCGGCTGATTGTCGAATAAGAATTCCGGGGACATATATGGTTACTCCCCTGCAGTCAACAGTGAATTTGGTTTTTTTACAGTAATTTTTATGTGTTTACATTTTCATCTAATCCTGAAGCCAGAAAATTGATATTGAGCATCACTAGTGTCCCAACGTTACCAAATAAAACCAGTGTAACCAACTGAATTTACACTGAAAATCACCATATCATGAGGGGTATCGACTTGAACGCCATTAAAACCGCTAAAAT
>CAYNYJ010000119.1:0-4936 GCA_964401355.1 uncultured Ectothiorhodospiraceae bacterium
GGGGCGTAGAGTAGGATGCGTTGGCGGCGGTTAAGTAATTGATATTGGCCGGCTTTGGTTACCGCCTGAACGGCAACCCGATAGACGTTTTTGCGGCGACCACTATAACCCTTGGCCTTGGCAATAACCTTTTTATGTTTGGCGCGTGCTTGTACGCCACGTTTTACTCGTGCCATTTCTATTCTCTCCTAGATACTTAACGAAGGCTTATGCGAAAGGCAGCAGGCGATTAACCATGCGTACGTCCGCTGCGTGGATCATTTCGCCTGAGCGTAAATGACGTTTCCGCTTCGTGCTTTTCTTGGTCAGAATATGACGACGATGTGATTGGGCGCGTTTAAAGCCCCCCGATGCTGTGCGCTTAAAACGCTTGGCAGCACCACTATTGCTTTTCATTTTTGGCATAACAACAACTCCGCATTTGTTTTAACAAATAGTAATAAAACTCATTTAAAAATAGCGCATTTTCGACTGGTGGTCTGGTGTGCCACACCTAACTGACAGTAGCGCCCTCGTACTAGCGTCTTAAGCTTTTTTAAAGCAAAAGACCTAGGTTTTCTTTGGCGAGATAACCATGACCATTAAACGACCTTCCATTCTGGAACGTTGTTCAACATTGCCATGGCCTTCTGATTCCACATCATGTGCCACTCGATCCAACAACTTTGTACCGAGTTCCTGATGAGCCATCTCTCGCCCACGGAAACGTAAAGTAACTTTCACTCTGTCTCCGTTATGCAGGAACTTAATAAGGTTGCGTAGTTTTACCCTATAGTCCCCAATGTCCGTACCTGGACGAAACTTCACTTCCTTAACTTGCATTTGCTTCTGCTTCTTTTTAGCCGCGTGCTTCTTCTTGTTTTCTTCAAACAAGAACTTGCCATAATCCATGACGCGACACACAGGAGGCGCAGCATTCGGCGAAATTTCTACCAGATCCAAGTCGGCATCCAGCGCCGCCTGCTGCGCTACAGCAATCGCTACTACCCCAACTTGTTCACCATCAGCAGCAATCATTCGTACCTCGGGTACGGTAATGTCTTCATTCAGGCGAACCTTTTTTTCTTGAGCGATGCTTCAATCCTCCAAAGTAGTGCGGCCGTGGCTCGCGATTTCTGCGGCAAGACCTTCAGTAAACTGCGAAAGCGTCATGCTTCCAAGGTCATTACCACTGCGCGTGCGTACGGCCACAGTGTTATTTTCGACTTCCTTATCGCCCACAACAAGAAGATAAGGAATGCGTTGTAAAGTGTGCTCGCGGATTTTAAAGCCAATCTTCTCATTTCTCAAGTCTGATTTTGCCCGGAAGCCCCCGCCACACAAGGCCTTTTCAACTTTTTGCACATATTCGTTGTTCCGATCGGTAATCGGCATGACCATTACTTGACTCGGAGCCAGCCAGGAGGGGAAGGCTCCGGCGAATTCTTCGATCAAAATTCCGATGAAACGCTCCAGTGAGCCGAGGATGGCGCGATGCAGCATCACCGGCACCTGCTTGGAGCCATCTTCAGCAATATAGTGCGCATCAAGCCGGCCCGGCATGGAGAAATCCACCTGAATGGTGCCGCATTGCCAGACCCGACCGATGCAGTCTTTCAGTGAAAATTCAATTTTCGGGCCGTAAAAGGCACCCTCGCCGGGTTGCAACCCCCAATTTAACTCCTTGTTATTTAAGGTTTTTTCCAAGGCATGTTCAGCCTTGTCCCAATCGGCATCGTCCCCCACCCGCTCATCAGGCCGGGTCGACAGTTTGATGATGACTTCTTCAAAACCAAAATCTTTGTACACGCCGAACAATAGATCGATGAAGCTGGAAACCTCGCTCTGAATCTGGTCTTCCGTGCAGAAAATATGCGCATCGTCCTGAGTAAAGGCGCGCACCCGCATCAGTCCGTGCAGGGTGCCGGAGGGTTCATTGCGATGGCAGGAGCCAAACTCCGCCATGCGCAGCGGCAGGTCGCGGTAGCTTTTCAGGCCCTGATTAAATATTTGCACATGGCAGGGACAATTCATCGGTTTGATCGCATAAGTACGTTTTTCCGACTCGGTGACGAACATATCGTCGCGAAATTTTTCCCAATGACCAGATTTTTCCCACAACACCCGATCCACCACTTGCGGGGTTTTCACTTCGCCGTAGCCGTTTTCGGTCAACACGGCGCGGATATACTGTTCCACCTGCTGATATAGCGTCCAGCCGTTGGGGTGCCAAAAGATCATGCCCGGGGCTTCTTCCTGGGCGTGAAACAAATCCAGGTGGCGTGCCAGACGACGGTGGTCGCGTTTCTCCGCTTCTTCCAACCGATGCAAATAGGCTTTGAGATCCTTTTTGTTACTCCACGCAGTACCATAAATGCGTTGCAGCATTTCGTTGTTGGAATCGCCCCGCCAATAGGCACCGGCCAGCTTCATCAGCTTGAAGGATTTGAGTTTACCAGTGGACGGCACGTGCGGGCCACGACAGAGGTCGATGAAGTCGCCCTGCTGATACAGCGAGAGTTCCTCGCCACGGGGGATGGCCTCGATCAATTCAGCTTTGTACTTTTCACCCTTCTCCAGAAAAAAGGGGATGGCGTCTTCCCGCGACATCACGCTGCGCTCAATGGGCAGATCCTGCTTCACGATTTCTTTCATGCGCTTTTCGATGGCCACTAGATCATCGGGGTTAAAGCCCGGTTCATAGGCAAAATCGTAGTAAAAACCGTTTTCGATCACGGGACCAATGGTGACTTGAGCCTCAGGGTAGAGCTGCTGTACGGCCTGCGCTAACAGATGGGCGCTGGTGTGGCGGATGATTCCCAGCCCGTCTTCGTCGCGATCGGTGATAATGGCCAGGGTGCTGTCATCATTAATAACATAGGTGGCGTCCACCAGGGTGTCGTTGACGCGTCCGGCCAAGGTGGCCTTAGCGAGGCCGGGACCAATATCGCTGGCCACGTCCATGACAGAAACGGGGTGATCGAAGTGGCGTTGGGAGCCATCGGGAAGCGTGATGGAAGGCATATTATTTTCTCCAGTGGTGATCCATACGAGAGACCACATGTCTTTTTATTTGATGCGATTATTGAGTTGATAACAACGCGTAATCGGTAACTGACTAAAAACAAAAGCACCGATCAATTCGGTGCTTTTAATAATCCGACCGCATTACAGGCTGGATTAACAGTGTAACTGTGCATCGCACCTAATGAAACCTCGGCGATGCAAACTGCGGGCGAACTTTAACTGCCCGTCAAAATGTGCTGCCAATAGCGGCTTTAGTCCGCCACAGATGGCATTTCCGGCCGAACGATGGGTAATGAGTTATGCGCCCAAGCGATCATACCACCTCGTAAATTGTAGACATCCTCATAACCCTGCTGCTGAAAGAACATGCAAGCCTGGGCTGAACGCGCACCACTGCTACAAATAATCACCAGTTTTTCATCCATTTCAAATTTGTCCAGATGCAGCGGTAACGAGGCCATGGGTAAAGGCTCTGCTCCAGGCATTGTGCCTTGCATAATCTCTGACATTTCGCGCACATCGATAATGCGTAATGGCTGAGATTCATCCTCGACCCAGCTGGCTAGCTCAGGGGCATCAATTTCCTTGATATTTCCATACATGTGCAAATTCACTCTGAACGATATTTCGGTGGGGCGACCCTAAACAAAATAACAGTATATTATATATTTCTAATACTATCTATAGTCCGTCATTACCTGAGTAAGCGCGAAACGAGAAAAATTACGAAAAAACTACTCTGCAAAATTAAGCCAGCCGGTGATAATGAATTTCTCCTGCGTCTTACATACGACACCATGATGCGTGTGGGTAAAATCTGGCGGCCAAACCAACAAACGGCCTTTTTTCGCTTCTACCGTTTTCTTTTGGTAGACGAAGTGGGTACCACCATCCACCACATCATTGAGGTAAGCCATCCACACCAGCATGCGCGTGCTACTGTCCAGGCCGGTGCGCTCACAATGTGGCAAACGATAACCCCCGCCGCGTTTGTACCGTTGAATGATCGGCGACTCCCCGATGTGATAGGCCCCCAGATGTTTGATTATAGAAAATCGTGACACATACTGATCTACACAGATCTTCAAGGCCTGATAAAATTCCGGCACACGATAATGTTCAGCCGTCGCGTCTGGCACAGTTACCAGTCCCAGGTCATAAGAGTCTTTTTTCTTTTTGTCGACGACCACGCCGTCCTGAGTGCCGAGTTTGCCTCTTACCACCAACCCCTGTTTTGCGCCAGCTTTGTGCAACTCAATGAGGCTGTCACACAATTCCGGAGCAATTTTATAATCACCAATAAACTGCATTCCCCCTCCCGTTTGCGGTTCCCGACGAATCACAGGATGACACAAGTCACGCGTAAAATGCCGCATTTTTATCCTTTATATCGTCATGATAATTATTCCCGGCATGCCTCCCGCGTCGCTATGATTTCCATGCCCACATAAAAAACCCCGCCACAATCACATTAGATCGTGGCGGGGTCTGGATGCTTCAGACTTACCGCTAAAAATTGGTAGGCGCGATTGGATTTGAACCAACGACCCCCACCATGTCAAGGTGGTGCTCTAACCAACTGAGCTACGCGCCTGAAGGCCGCACACTTTACCCGAAACCGGGTTCAGGTGACAAGTGGCTATTTTACACAAAATGTGGCCGAACTTAAATCATCTTGGCCCTCCGCCAAACCCAGCGTGTTCGTCTGCACCCGTGTCGCATCCTCAAATTCCAGATCCTGCGCATGCTGGTACCCCTTTTTTCTGGCGTGCGAATGTATGTAAAGAGAGGAGGATCCTGGCAAGCTCCTAGCATCCGAGACACCTGATAGCGCTACGATATCGCAAATCAGGGTTTTTACAGATCAATCGTATCTAGTCGATCCTGAAAAACCCATATTCAACGGCTCTGTTGCCATTGCGCCACTGGA
>CAYNYJ010000120.1:0-4690 GCA_964401355.1 uncultured Ectothiorhodospiraceae bacterium
TGTTGTTACTGGTGTTGTTACTGGTGTTGTTGCTGGTGTTGTTACTGGTGTTGTTGCTGGTGTTGTTGCTGGTGTTGTTACTGGTGTTGTTACTGACATTGTTGCTGACATTGTTACTGGTATTGTTACTGGTATTGTTACTGGTATTGTCAGCGGCCCCGGGCAAGGTGTTGCCGGGAGTTGTCGCGGTTGCGCGCTTATTACTGAAGCTGTCTTCTGACATGCGTGGTTGTTTGGGTTAACGGGATTTACGTCGTCGCAGTATCTTCGGCAGGGGGTTTGTAACTGGGGTCGTTGGGATTGAGGAAAATGAAGTGATGTTGTTCATTTTCAATTTCAACAAAATCGACGTAGGTGCCGTGTAACAATTCGAGACAATCTGGGCTGACGATAACTTTAAAGCCATCATTTTCAAACTGCGCGTCCTCTTCTTTGGCTTCATCGAAGCCGATGCCATATTGCACGGTTTCATTGGCGGTCATCTGTGCGGCAATACGCAACGCGAGGCCGCTATGTTCGCCTTCCTGCACGTTCTTTTTGATTTGCTCAATGGCGCTGGGGGAAAAGGTAATAATATCCATGGTGGGTTGTTTCTCGATTTTTCAGTCTGAATTAAAGGGCTTGCTAAATAGTGTTACTTTTTGTGTTTGCGCACAAACGCAATAAAGCGTTGCACCCAAGGGTTGTCTTTTACGCTGCGCATATGGCTGTAATTGGCCAATACATTTCGATACACAATACCATCGGATACACCATCGACTCCATGTCCCCGCAGTACACGATAGGCGAATTGGCTACTGTTTGCGAGTTTTGTCGGGGGGGGCTTTACTGGTGCCGAATAGTGAAATTCGTGGGCATTGATGGTGGTTTCCGAGTGGGCCGTTGACGATGTGTGCGCGGGTGTTTTATCCCACAGAATATGATCGGTCTCTTCAAGTTTAACGTAGCCTCGTCCTTGTGGACGCTGATGCATCTCGATGTCCATGTATAAGGCACCCACCATTTGGCACTGTTTTCCGTTCCAGCTGAGGCTGCGGGACAGATACATGAGCCCACCGCACTCGGCGTAGACTGGCAGGCCGGATTCAATGGCGTCACGGATCGCGGTGCGCAAGTGAGTATTGGCTTCCAGGGCTTGCATGTGAGTTTCGGGAAAACCGCCACCAATAAACAGGCCATCGATGTTGGGCAGGGCGTTGTCGTGCAGGGTATCGATGTTGATCAGCTCAGCACCCGCTTCGCGGAAGGCTTGCAGGTCGTCTGGATAATAAAAACCAAAGGCGGCATCTTTTGCAATGCCGATGCGAATGTCTGGGGGGGGAGAATTAATTTTTTGGGGTGCTTCAAAATCGGGTAACGGGGCGTTATTGGCAATCGACTGTAATTGATCCAGGTTGACCTGTTGGGCAATGCATTGGGCCACCGTGTCAATTTGTGCTTCGACGGCCTCCACTTCATTGCTGGGGATCAGACCAAGGTGCCGTTCCTGGATTTTCAGCAGGGGGTCACGATGCACGGCACCGACCACGGGCACGTCGGTGTAATGTTCGATCACGGCGCGCAGTTTGGATTCGTGGCGGCTGCCACCCAGTTGATTGAGGATCACCCCGGCGATATTGATGTTGGGTTCAAAGGCCTGATAACCGAGAATCAATGGCGCGATGCCGCGCGTCATGCCCTGGGCGTCGATGACTAAAATGACGGGCGAGCCCAATAAGATGGCGAGTGCCGCGTTGCTGTTGCTGCCGTCCAGATCCAGTCCGTCGTACAGACCTTTGTTGCCTTCGATAATGCTGATGTCGGATTGCGCATGGCGATAGCCAAAGCTCGTCAGAATTTCCTCGTGGCTTTGGGTGTGGAAATCGAGATTGTAACAATCCTGGTCTGCGGCACGCGATAGCCACATCGGGTCGATGTAATCAGGACCTTTTTTAAAGGGCTGAATCGTCAAACCCCGTGCACGAAATGCTGCGCACAGACCGATGCTCAGGGTGGTTTTTCCCGAGGATTTGTGGGCGGCGGAAATGAATAGATGGGCCATGATTTTTTGGGGTTAACGAGGCGGTCGTAGTGAATTCATGAGCAGAACCGTACGCGAAATACTAAAAAACATTGCCACAGAGCTCACAGAGAAATGCAGGGTTTGGTTTTTTTCCGAAATACTCTGTGTTCTCTGTGGCAAATGAATAGGGGGCTTCTCGTTCTCAGAGCTGGCTTACATCAGGCAGCGGCGCCAAAGTTCTCTTTTGTGCGCGCTTCCCACAGGGTTTTGGCTAAGGTTTCCGCTGAGGCAATCGTATCGGCACGGCCCATCATTTTCAGGGTAATGGCGGTGGTGCCGATGACCGCGCCGATGCCGTATTCATCCGTATCATCACCCAGCCATGCGGCGCGCAGCCGTTGTACGTCCAGTTCGGTGTCTTTGACGTGACGTCGGGCAAACATGGGCGGCCATTCCTCTTCGGATAGCTCTCCGTTGTGCACGCTCTGCACCAGACAAGCGGCATCCGGGTCGCGTTCGACTTCACCACCGTCGCCCTTCATTACTGCCAGATGCGGTTGCTTGAGCAACAGTGCGGCTTCCTGGTGCATGGGACGATAACCGGGGTGGAAGATGCCCTGCATGGCGTATTCGGCATCAAAGGGGTTCAGCATGCGGGCAATGGTATGCACCGGTGAACGCAAGCCGAGGATGGGGCGCAGTTCGATGATTTTGTGCAGTTTGGGACAAAGGTGTTCGAGATCGAGATAGGCAAAACCGGTTTCGCGGATGCGATCTGCAGATTCCTGCAAGGAGGTGCAGGGGACGATACCCAACGCTGCCAACACGTCTTTGGTGTACAGGCGCCCGGCGGTGTGGCCGCTGGCGCCGTGCATGAAAATATTGATGCCGTTTTGCGCCAGCAGCAGGTTGGAGAGAATAAACCACGGCAGGTGACGACGCTTGCCAGCGTAAGACGACCAGTCCAGATGTACCTCGGGTGGATTCTCCGGCATCATCAGGCTTTCTTTGACGGCGCGAATAAAACCGGCCAGCTCTTGCGGTTCCTCTTCCTTGACGCGCATCAGCATCAGGAAGGCGCCCAGCTGTTCCGGCAGGATTTCATCTGCCATGATCATGCGGAATGAGTTAAAGGCCTCATCCTGGGTGAGCGGGCGTGAGCCGTTCTTGCCCTTGCCGAGGATGCGGACGTATTGTGCGAAAGGATGTTCCATTTTCATAAGGGGAAAGACATCAGAGTAAAGAGGTCAGGGGAAAGAGGAAAGTTAAGACTACAGGGGAAAGAGTAAAGGGAAAAGCTAAAAGAGACGGGTGTGGCGTAGTGCCTGCGTTTTTACTTTCCTCTTTTCCCTTTTCTCTGCAGTTTTCATCTTTACTCTTTCCCCTGCATTTTTGCATTGCTAAGACTCAAGGGCAGGAAGCGCAGTATTTTGATGGCGATCATCACGGTGAGGAATGCCACTGCGGTGCCCCCCAGGCCTAAGGCGATTTCCGGTGCGCTGGGTGTGTAACTGACAATGACGCCATCATAGAAACTGCTGCTCACTTCTTTACCCGGGAACATGTCCATGGGGAAGGCCTGACCGCCGATAATGATCATGTACATTTGCGACAGGCCGCCGGCGATAACCATCACTGCCGCGGTGACGGTCCAGCCTATGGAGGCCCGGAAGACGGGTGCGTAACAGACGGCCAGCGGGAACAGGGTGCCCAGTAGCATGTAACCAATCCAGAAAAGACCACTGTAAACATTGTCGCCATCGAGGATGAAGCTTTCGATGCCGTGGTGCTGAGTGATGTAGAGATTGGTGAGGTGGAAGATCACCACAAATAACAACACGGCGGCGACAAATAAGCCCTGCAAGCGTTGTAGTTTGACGACGATATGACTGCCCAGTTCCCGGCCAGTCCATTTGTACGTGGCTAGCAACACGATAATGAAAAAGGCCAGGCCGAAGGAAAAGGACATGACGATGAACATCGGTGCCATGATGGCGGCATCATAATATTCTCGGGCGACGATAAAACCGAAGATGGAACCTGTACCGACCGTCAAGGCCAGGCGCCAGATAAAGGCAAAGAAGCCAGCGATCTTGGTGTATTTGTTCAAGTTGCGCTGCATCATGGTCCACAGGTAGACAATGATGATGGCGAGGAAACCATTATATAAAATCATGTTCCAGGCAAAAATGGACTTGAAGTTGTAATAGGTCATGGAGATGATGATGCGATCCGGGCGGCCCAGATCAAGCACTAGCACCATTAGCCCGCCGACCAGTAGAGCAATGGCCAACAGGCCCGATAAGGGGGCCAGAGGTTTGTAGGTGGACTTGCCAAACACCGAGGCGATTGACGCAACATTGAGTGCACCCGATGCCGCAATAATCAAAAATACCGCGAACACGTGGGGCATGCCCCAGACAATCTGGTTGTTCATGCCGGTGACCCAATGGCCGTTGTGTTCCATGTAGTAAGCAGCGCCGAGGCCTGCAACCACCATCAGGCCCAGCAGGCCTAGCAGGATATAGTAACCTTTGCTGGTGCCGTCGATTTCACGAAAGGTCGTTGGTTTCATTGCTTATTGGTATCCGCGTCGTTTTGGTTAATCGTAGGCTGAATAATATCCACCCTGTGTTCTAAGTTCTAAGTTCTAAGTTCTAAGTTCTAAGTTCTAAGTTCTAAGTTCTA
>CAYNYJ010000121.1:0-4596 GCA_964401355.1 uncultured Ectothiorhodospiraceae bacterium
CAGTTAAGTGAATTATCCTTAACTGGGGTGTATCAATCAATTAGACCATGTCAGGGTATCTAGCGGTGAATCTGTGCGGATTCTGCGTGAATTACAGGAGTTAAGCCAAAATGAATTGTCTTCACTCACCGGTATACCGCAACCAACGCTTTCCGCCATTGAACACGACAAAATCAAACTGGGCGTTGAAAGGGCCAAGGTGCTGGCTCGTGCATTAAGGTGCCATCCCGCCGTTTTGGTGTTTCCCGGCTGGGATATTAATCATGAGGTTGCTGCATAGCCCGCACTTAATTTAAGTAACGCAAGATTGCGTGGTGCAGAAAAGGCGTCTCACAAATAAGCGCTGATACTGGGCACCCCGCTGGCCTGGTGGCTGGCGCACAGCCGGTGCTGTTTCAAGGTCATCATCGAAGCACTGGTTGCTTTACCGTTGATCCTGCCGCCCACGGTGCTGGGCTTTTATCTGCTGATCATGCTGGGGCCGAAAAGACTGCGGGGTTAAGTCTTGAATGGTGAATTCCAGCACAGACCGGAATCGAGTAAGCCTTCGATTGCCCCGCAACCCAAACATGCCCCATATCTTGTACATGACTCAAAAAACCACTACACTTGTACAATATACAGTACAGATGGAGAGTCGAGATGCGTATCGTTTCATTTACCGAGGCCCGAAATGGGCTTAAATCCGTTTTAGATCAAGTGGTTAATGATGCTGACTGTGCGATAATCACGCGCCGAGACAGTGAAGATGCCGTGGTGATGTCGCTGGATTATTACAACAGCCTGATGGAAACGGTGTATTTATTGAAATCTCCGGCCAATGCCGAGCATTTGAGTAAGTCCATTGAGCAGTACCGCGAGGGTAACGCCCAGGAAAGAGATTTGATGGGTGAGTAAACGGCGGAGTAGAAAACTTGCCTGGACTGAGGCCGCCTGGTCAGATTATCTTTATTGGCAAGGGCAGGACAGAAAAACACTAAAACGCATCAACAAACTCATTGCTGATGTGATGCGCTCTCCTTTTGAAGGGATTGGTAAACCAGAGTCTTTAAAAGAGAATTTATCCGGGTTTTGGTCCCGGCGCATCGATGATACCCATAGGCTCGTTTATGCTGTTACGGATGGCCACATAACGATCATTGCTTGTCGGTATCACTACGCGTACTCAGCACAGTAAGTTGGGCTGCCACCAAAAAAATAGGCGCTCTATAGGCGAGGCACGAAGCCCAACAACAAAAGTTTACCGAAACCTGCATTGTTGGGGTTCACAAGTTCACCCCAACCTACCGCTAATCATTGCCCCAAACCGTTCAAAAATCAGCCTCCCCTCACACATAAAAAATGCTCTCTGAAAACGACCTCATCGCCCTCTGGACCACGCTAAAACTGGCGGGGCTTACCACGCTAATTTTGCTGGTACTGGGTACCCCGCTGGCCTGGTGGCTGGCACACAGCCGTTGCCGTTTCAAGGTCATCATCGAAGCGCTGGTTGCCTTGCCGTTGATCCTGCCGCCGACGGTGCTGGGCTTTTATCTGCTGATCACACTGGGGCCGAACGGGCCTATCGGCGGGCTGCTGGAAAGTCTCGGTGGCCACGCCATTGCCTTCACCTTCACCGGGCTGGTAGTGGGTTCGGTGTTTTATTCGCTGCCGTTTGTGGTGCAACCGTTGCAAAATGCCTTTGCCAATATTGGCCGTCGACCGCTGGAGGTCGCCGCCACCCTGCGCGCCCGGCCCTGGGATCAGTTTATCAGCGTGGTGTTGCCGTTGGCGCGGCCCGGCTATATCACCGCAACGGTGCTGGGCTTTGCCCACACGGTAGGCGAGTTCGGCGTGGTGTTGATGATCGGCGGCAACATTCCCGGTGAAACTCAGGTGCTGTCCATCGCCATTTACGACCACGTTGAGTCACTGGAATACGGTCAGGCGCATGTGCTGTCCGGCGGTTTGTTGTTGTTGTCATTTGTGATGCTGATCGGCGTTTATACACTAAACCGTCGTTACCGGGTGACGCAGCTATGATGACAAACCATGACCATTGAAGCCCAACTGTACCTGCAACGAGACCACTTCACGTTAGACGCCACATTCTCGGTGCCCGCGCGTGGCATCACTGCGCTGTTTGGCCCCTCCGGTTGTGGCAAGACCACGCTGCTGCGCGCCATTGCCGGGCTGGAAAAGAATGCCCGCGGTCACTTCCGTATCGGCAACACCATATGGCAGGACGACACCACCTTTTTGCCCACCCACCAGCGCGCACTGGGCTACGTGTTTCAGGAAGCCAGCCTGTTCTCTCATCTTTCTGTGCAGAAAAATCTGGAATACGGATTCAAGCGTATTGCCACCGGGAAACGCCGTATTCCCTTCGAACAGGCCGTCGATTTGCTGGGCCTGGAACCGCTGTTATCGCGCAATCCCACCCAACTCTCCGGCGGCGAACGTCAGCGCGTGGCCATCGCCCGCGCCCTGCTCACCAGCCCGCAATTGTTGCTAATGGATGAGCCATTGGCGGCACTGGATCATCAGCGCAAACAAGAAATTCTGCCGTTTTTTGAACGTCTGCACGCCGAGCTGGAGATCCCTATATTCTACGTTAGCCATGCCCCCGATGAGGTGGCGCGCCTGGCCGACTATTTGGTGTTACTCGATGCTGGCCGGGTGCAGGCCAGCGGCCCCATCGCCGAGATGCTCACCCGTTTTGACCTGCCACTGGCCCATGATCATGATGCCGCCGCGATTATTGAGGCCACCGTCAGCGGTTTTGAGCAAGAATTTCATCTCGCTCACTTACAATTCCCTGGTGGCCAGTTTTGCGTGCCGGACCAGGGTTTGACTCTCGGCGCGAAGGTTCGCTTACGCATTCTGGCGCGCGACGTCAGCCTCACCCTGCAACACCAGACCGACACCAGTATTTTGAATATTATACCCGTTACCGTCACTGCACTGGATGAAGAAAACTCACATCAAACAAGGGCACAGCTTTTGGTGCAGCTCGACGCGGCAGGCATCCCCCTGCTGGCCCGGGTCACCCACAAATCCGCCGCGACGCTGGCACTAGCCCCCGGAAAACGGGTGTACGCACAAATCAAGGCTGTCGCCATGTTAGATTAGCATTGCCCCAATAGCATTCTGGGAGCCACGACGCTATAAAAGTCATCAAAAAAATAATGTATCGAGAATGAATTCAAAGGGAGAGGAATTCACAATGCCTGCAAAAATATACGTTGTCGAAAACGAGCGGCGCTCCATCCAGTCCAGCCAACGCACAAAACACAATCGCCGCACGCCAGACCCTGGTCACTCAGCGGTCACCGTCAATCGCCGTCATTGCAGCGCAGAGGATCGCCGCAACCCAACGTCACCAGACCGACGCGACCACGCACGTAAAACCATTTCAAAGAAAAATATCGATTTCCTGTTTGAATTTCTGCAATGGCGTGGCGAGTTTTTAACCGAGCACATTCGCGACAAAGAAAAGAAAAAACTCGCCATCATTGTCTCCAGTTTCGCGGTATTTTCACTGGTGACCACCGTGGCATTAGGCATGTTATCCAGCAAAAACATCAATTCAGAGACACTCATTTCTCCCGCTTTCAATATTTTATTAGGTGTGTTTTTAATCGGCATTGCTTCCATCAATACGGCCATCATCAAACATATCGTTTCATTAAAATCTGATGCCTTGTTATTTCTTCGCCAGCTCAACTGTTTACGGCAGGCGCTACACGTAATCATGCTTGCCAAACTTGACGGCTTTCTGCCCGAAGATCTTTTCCAGGAAATTCTTGGCCCACAGCCCAGCCCTCAAAAACGACCATTGACTAAGAATCACCGGCCTCTTTTAAAAAGACTGGCACGAAAACTTCACATTATTTTTCTTTCCACGCATGCCAAAAAAAGATACGCCCGAATGAAACAACGCCACCGTGTGGAAAAAAGTCGCTGCGACGCACTCAAAAAAAACCTGTTTGAAAACGGAGATTTTTATTGGCGGCTCTACGGTCGACATGAGAAGTTACCCTTGGACAATGAGGCCTTGCGCAGCAGCTATTCAGACTCATCCATTTTTTTTCGCTCGGCGGATATGTTCTCCGTCATCATTATTGCCTTGTTCACCGTATTGCTGACGCTTGCGCCAACCTTGTATTTGTTTCTCGAAATCGACACTGAAAATAAAATGTCAATATTTATTGGACAAACCGGTGCTGTTGTTTCAATTGCATTTATCGCGTTGGTCATCATCATCGTCAAATCCGCTCTCAAGAAAATTCGACATGAATTAAATGATGACCATTCCGGCAATATCCATTTTCGCAATGCCGTTCAGGATTACTCCTGACAACTCCGTTAGGATAGAAAGAATAGCAAGATCAAAGCCCCGAAAAACCGGGCAGCTCACCGCAGCGGAGGTGTGTTTACGCCGAGATTTGGGTATCATAGCCGCCCTCTGATGCGAACCGGTTCACCGGCACCGTGTCAAAACCGTTTTATGGCGACCCGTGCGGGTCCCCTCGCAACGATAAATTGTGAACCCCGTCAGACCTGGAAGGGAGCAGCGGCAGCAGTGGATTCGTGTGCGAGGTGTGGCTGGTACGG
>CAYNYJ010000122.1:0-4541 GCA_964401355.1 uncultured Ectothiorhodospiraceae bacterium
TGGCGCAATGGCAACAGAGCCGTTGAATATGGGTTTTTCAGGATCGACTATTTAATGGCATACACATCGGATGGCCTCATGACCAGTTTCACTGATCGCAACGGCAATAACTCCATTTACACGTTCGATGCCAGTGGGCGTTTAGTGCAAGACGTAAATCCTATCGGTGGAGGTTGGTTGTTAAACCGTACTGACTGGGTCAACGGCTATGCTGTAGATATGACCAGCGGCGAAAACCGCGTCAGCACCTTTCAGGTTGAACGCTTGCCCGACGGCACGCGCCGCCATACCAATACCAGGCGTGATGGCAGTATCACCGTTACCGATTACAACAATGCGGTAACCACAAACAGGCAACCCGATGGCACTGTCAGCATCGTCACCGAAGGGCCAGATCCGCGTTTTGGTATGCAAAGCCCTGTCCCACAAAAGGGTACGGTAACAACACCCAGTGGACTAGTCCGTTCAGTGATCAGGGATCGTCAGGTTATTCTGGCAGATACCGCAGACTTGCTCAGCCACACCAGCCTCACGGAAACTGTCACGGTTAATGGCAAAGCAACGGTTAGTCATTATGACGCAGCGACACAAACCCAAACGCTCACTACGCCTGACAACAGAACCCTGACCCGTGTATTAAATACACAAGGTAAGATCGCCTCAATGCAGGCGGCTGGGTTGGCAGCAGTAAATTATGCTTACGACATTCGTGGCCGCCTCAGTGACATTGATGTGGGTACGGGTATCGATACACGTAACGTGCAATTGAGTTACGACCTCAACGGTTATCTTGATACCCTCACCGATCCATTGGGTCGAATAACCACCTTTGATCGTGACCTGCTGGGCCGTACTACACGTCAAGTAATGCCAGATGGACGTGAAATCAATTTCACTTACGACCCCAACGGTAACCTCTCCAGCCTTACCCCCCCGGGGCGCACAACGCATGTTTTCAACTACACAGCGGGTGATCAGAAAGACACCTACACACCGCCAACGACGACCGATGTCGCCACACCAGCTACCTATTACACCTACAACCTGGACAAGCAACTCACCAACGTCACGCGCCCCGATGGTCAGGCGGTAACGCTCAACTATGACCCCGTGAAAGGACAGCTCACCACGTTGACCATCCCACGCGGCAATTACGCTTACGGATACAACATCACTAGCGGCCAACTGAACAGCCTCACCGCCCCGGACGGCGACAACCTCTCGCTAACCTACGACGGCTTCCTGCCCACCAGCACCACCTGGAGCGGCGCAATCGCCGGTACCGTGAGTCGCACCTACAACAACGATTTCCAGATCACTGGCATCAGCGTGGGTGCAGACACCATCGCCCACACCTACGACAACGACGGTTTGCTTATCGGTACTGGAGCACTCACTCTCATGCGTGACGTGCAAAATGGCCTGCTGACCGGCACGACATTAGGCAGTGCCACCACCAGCACCACCTACAATCCCTTCGGTGAACTGGAAACTGAAACGGCTACTACGGTGCCACCACGCAATACGATTCAACCTACACGCGTGACCCGCTTGGCCGTATCACCAGCAAGCAGGAAACCATCGAAGGCGTCACGGTCACCTATGACTACGTCTACGATCTCGCGGATCGACTCATCGAAGTCAAAACCGATGGCACCATAACCGCCACTTATAGTTATGACGCCAACGGCAACCGAACCGAAGGCACGTACGATGCGCAAGATCGCCTGCTCACCTGGGGAACAGCCAGTTACAGTTACACCGCCAACGGCGAACTCCAGAGCAAGATCGATACGGGCTTAACAACCAACTACAGCTACGACGTATTAGGCAATCTTCTGCAAGTCAGCCTGCCCGGTGGCATGATCATAGATTATGTTATCGACGGCCAAAACCGAAGAATCGGCAAAAAGGTTGACAGTGTTCTCACACAGGGCTTCCTGTATCAGGATAAACTCAACCCTATCGCAGAATTGGATGGCACCGGAGTCGTCATCGCCAGATTCGTCTACGGCACAAAAGCCAACGTACCGGATTACATGGTCAAAGGAGGTAGCACCTACCGCATCATCTCCGACCACCTCGGCAGCCCAAGGCTCATCGTCAACATTGCCGATGGCAGCATCGCCCAACGGATCGACTACGATGTCTGGGGTAACATCACCGCCGACACCAATCCCGGCTTCCAGCCGTTTGGTTTTGCGGGCGGTATTTACGATCAGCACACTGGCCTAACAAGGTTTGGAGCGCGGGACTTTGATGCGCAGATGGGACGGTGGACTGCGAAGGATCCGATTCGGTTCCGGGGTGGGGATTCGAATATTTATGGGTATGTGTTAAATAATCCTTTGAATTTTACTGATCCAACGGGAGAAGTGATACCTCCAATAATTGTAGTGCCGCCCTTGATTATCGCGTACCTTGTCGAATGGTGGTATTTTAATGTAGAAAATCCAAAACCATTAGTTGAGCCACCACCTCCCTCATCTGACGGATCATCAGCTGAACAATGTGGAAGTGATTGGGTGGTGCCTGGGGCAGACCCATGGGGGAATTCATTTCCATGGCCAAGCCCTGGTCTTGGGCGCGCGATTCCAAGCTCTGGACGAAATAGCCCTCCTCGTGGGCCGACTCAAATTTGGAGAAGATAAATCACTGATCTACAGGAATTTGTATGGCAAGATTTTTAACATGGTTCTCATATGTATGGAGTGTTGCAGCTATTTCGATTGTTGCAATTTCGCATTGGATGTATGTATATGAAATTGAGGTGATTGCTGGATTTGGGCCATTTAATGTTAAGAATCATATTGCTGTCGCATTCCTTCTCGCTCCAGGAGGAATTACAGCAATAGTGCATTATTATTTTTGGAATGACAAAACTAAACAATAAAATAAATTGGGAGTTAACATTGTTTAGATGAGTGGTTTATTCAGCACGCTGAGATTTTATTTTTGAAGAAGGATATAAGCTTAATTGGAATTACATTTATCAGTACGGGTTGTTTAATTTTTGGGGCTGTCCTAGATAACTAAAATTATCTAGGATGGTTTAATGAAAAAGAGCCGACTAAAGGCAAGCAAACAAAAGCGATTAATTGAGCTATTTATTGCTGGTTCAACTGCTCGAACAGCAGCAGCCTTGGTGGATGTGAATAAGAATACCGCCAGTTATTATTTTCAGCGCTTGCGTCAATTGATATATGACCATAGCCAGCACCTTGAAATGTTTGAAGGTGAGATTGAGGTGGACGAAAGTTATTTTGGTGGTCGACGCAAAGGAAAACGAGGTCGCAGCGCTGGCGGAAAAGTGCCCGTATTTGGCCTTTTAAAGCGCTCTGGTAAGGTTTTTGCCGTTATTATTCCCGATGCCAAGGCGAATACATTGATACCGATTATTCGTGAGGTCTAAAATCTAAAGGGTCTAAAGGGGTCATATAAAGGGGTCAAATCTATTTATTAATAGTATAACTCGTGATATTCTCCTGCCATGTCACGACCGCTTCGCATAGAATTTCCCAATGCCTATTATCATGTCATGAATCGTGGCGCGGGTCGTTTGCCCATTTTTCAGCAGGATGACCATCGTTTTCTTTTTCTTGAGCTGTTGCGTGAAATACACGAAATGTTCAATGTAGGGGTACACGCTTATTGTTTGATGGACAACCATTACCACCTTCTATTGAGCACACCCAATGCGAATTTATCTCGTGTAATGCGCCACCTCAATGGCGTCTACACACAACGCTATAATCGTTCGGCAGAAACTGATGGGGCATTATTTCGTGGGCGATATAAATCCATTTTGGTGGATGTTGACAGTTATTTGCTCAATGTGAGCCGCTATATCCACATGAATCCTGTCGCTGCGGGGTTGGTAAAAACAGCGACGCGCTATCCCTGGTCTAGTTATCCAGTTTTTATTGGGGAAAAGGAATGTCCACCCTGGTTGGATATATCCATGACGTTATCGATGATTGGTCAACACCAACAAAAACAACGTTATCAAGCGTTTGTCGAGGGTGGTGTTGATCGAAACACGGCTAAATTTTACAAAAGCAAAAAACTAGCGCCAGTCATTGGATCAGAGCATTTTGTTAACAGCATCATGAAACGTCAGACTCAACAAGCGGAAATTCCCGAGAGCCGGCAAATCACAAAATCAACATCAATGAGCACTATAATTGAACGGGTAGTTCGGGCCTTTTCTGTATCTGAAGAGATGATATTGAAGACGCCCAGAGGTCGAGGGCAACGTAATGTACCCCGTAGTACGGCGATGTATCTGAGTCGAAAATATGGTGGATTTGGCCTAAATGATATCGCCGCCTATTTTGGTTTAAGCCATTACGGTAGTGTCTCCGGTGCGATAAATCGATTCGAGAAACTTCTTGTCGAAAATGCTGATTTGCGAAGGAAGGTGTTAAAGGTTGCTAAAACTATTAATAAACAGATTTGACCCTTTGTTGCTTTGTCCTTTGTCCTTACATGGGAAAGAGGCTTGAATGAAAATACCAACGGTCTCATACGACAATATTTCC
>CAYNYJ010000123.1:0-4405 GCA_964401355.1 uncultured Ectothiorhodospiraceae bacterium
ATTACTAACAAGTCACTAATAATGAATACTACTCATGTTACTTAAATCCACCGTCATGCCGGCATTCGCCGGCATGACGACCGGGATTTTAAAAAGAAGCAGTATCCTTTTCAGGCGACTGGGTAGTAAGTCATTCCCTCTGAATGCGTGCTGCGGGATTACCGTAAAGGGAATAGAGCAACCCTAACGGATTTTTCCATTCTTTCAGGTGCTTGCGGCGCACCTTATAAAGCGCCATTTGAGCTTCCTCGCCAGCCAATAACTGATCCACAAGCTGTTTCCCAAAGTGGTAGGCAAAATTATTCCACACGGGTGCCTCGGTGACAAATACAGCCCTCGAACCCAGTCGCGTTAACGCAGCAACAAACCCATTATTATTGGTCGAGCTCATGCCAGCAGTACCCGTTTCGCAAGCATTCAGAATCACAATTGGCTGCGATTTAAGAAATACAGGATTAAGTTCATCGGCAAAGATATTATCAGGGACGATTTCATCCAGGTGCCTAGGGATTAGGTAATCATAATCCGCAAAAAGAAAACGGGAACCCACCCAATCTTTGCTTATTTGGGGAAGCACCGTTCCAGCTGCAGGCGTTATTACCGTGCCACTACTGGCATGGCCATAGGCAAAGATTATCTTGATATCCTGCGCGTGCAACTGCAACCTCTTAATGAATTCCGCTCGCGAACGCACAGCGGTAGGCCCTGACGATAGCTGGTCGCCCAAGTGCTGCAACAATAGTTTAGCGCGTTGACTGACATCATCTTCACCATCGGCACCATGCCACATAGCGAAAACCACGTCGTCACCACTAGGCATGGGCATCACGGATCGTAACCGTGCCTGTGCCGCATCCACTTTTTGCAGGGTGCCAAGTGCATAGCGGAAACCCCAAAATTTATTCGGATCAATATCACCTTGCGTAGAAGGATAGAGTATCTGCCACGGTGCATAGATATCGGCGGTGCGAATACGCACTCGTAATGGCTGAGCTGATGACGACTGAAAACTATCAATGGCCGCCATAGCTTTACGCAGATTCGGTTCCCCGCGATTAAACAAGCGTTTGTATAATCTGGCTCCCTCACTGCGTAATCCTTTCAGCAATCGCTGGTAATCGGAATCACTGAAGTGCAATTGTGCCGCACCGGCTGACAATTCTGCCTCACCACCCAATTTTTCATACACCCGCTTGAGGTCAGTGTTATTTTGCTCTACCAGGGTGCGAAAGGTTTTGTAGGCATCGAACACCAACCCACCAAGGTCTGATTTACTAAGCCCGGATTCAAATGTCCACGATTGCCGAGGAGAGGGTTTTAATTGATTCTCCATGTGCTGACGCAAGTCCGGGAGAATAGGACGAATAACAATAGGCAACTTGCCCCCACCACCTGGCGCGATATCGATCACCAGATCCGGCACCTGAATTTCGCTCACATTCGGCGCACCGAAGAGGCGCTTGGCAGGTTCGCTATAATTTGCGAGCGCCTTTGCAGTAGGGGTACCGACGATAGCCTGGAGCTGAATCACATCCAGATCAATACCATCAGCATCAACAATCAAGATCAGAGAACCCAAACCATTGGTGGCCGCTACTGCCTGATGTTTTGGGGTGATCGTGAACGTCACGACCGTCGAACGCCGCGTATCCGGGTCGTATTGGATCTGACCCTGCTGATGAGTATCCGTGAGACAAACCAAGCAATCCAGGGTGACCGTGAGTGTGAGCGGCTTCCCGCCCGCCAGTTGCTCAAGCGACTGACTCGCATCTAAGCCCGATACCACACTCTCCGCCACCGGAGGGCCAATGTGAAAATGCAACTGGGTTTCTTTATCAGGTTCGAGAACCAAAGGCTTGGCGGAACGCTTGGGCTCCACTTCAATGTTGTAGACGGTTTTGGTTGGCGCTTCGGTCGCCAGCTGCAGACTGGCCAGGGACTGGGACTCTAACTCGATAGTCTCCATCAAGGGCATTGCAAAAGCTGCCATCCTGTCATCAGTCCGGGAGAGGACGGCGGGTGGCCCGCCCCCCTTTCGCGCTGATATTCGCGACCTCGATTCTTGCAGCTCATCGGCACGAGACATACCTGAGAGAATTTTTGATTGTGCCTCAACACCCTTCGCACGTACTGCGGCAAGCGAACGACGGCGCTTAGCCGCAGCCCGCTCGGAAACCTCACCGGCTAATGCCAGCGATGGTACCGCCAGCATCAATTGCTGGCTCACGGCACCCTCCTTGCCAATAGTGATAACCCTGCCTGGCCGCCAACCTCTCCAGGCCTCGTACTCTACGACACGGATCTCTCTAATTTCACCGCTTTCACCCGAACGCAGCGCTCCAAAAACCGTCGGCCGAGACCGGATGCGTAACTCATGCTGAATCTTTTGGGGATCCACAGTTTGCGCAGATTGCACGGCTTGCGCCCACAGTTCAAAAGAAGCCAGCACATAAAGCTGCGCAAGATCCGGTTCCTCACCCTGTGATTCCAGAAGCCGGAGAAATTCACGCGCCAAGGGTGATAGCTGGGCCTGGCCCACCGCGGCCTTCGGAACGGGCGCAATGACGAGCGTTTCCTGAAATGCTTCACGGGTCGCCATCCACATCTCCGCCCAGGCCAAATCCGATGCGAATGGCCAACCAAAGACAATCAAGTGCCGCGCCGATAATCCACGCCGCTGGAGTTCAGTAAGAATGCGAGGATCATTGCCGACAAACACCAACACATCGACCTCCGGCTGCCCGATAACCGTGTCGAGTCCAATGATATCCAACGAATCACGAACATTTTGTTCGTAGACGAAATAAAGCCCCTGATCTTTAAGTCGATCACGTAACACCGCACTAGTAGTTAGGCTCAGGCCGGTAGTGTCTCCAACAATGGCGACGCGTGTACCGAAGCCTCGCTGTCGAATGACATCCACAACCTTTTCCGCAAGACGGCCCTCAAATAATCCCAACCTAAACGTCGTACTGCCGTAATGACGCGGAAACGTGACGCTTGAAACGGCCGGAGCGATGAACAACATTTGCTTGCGGTGGTAGTCGGTCGCGACCTTTGGCGCAATCTCCGGGCAATGGCCGATAACCACATCTGCGCGACCACTGTCCAAGCGATTGGCGACCTCATGAGCCTGTGCCTCATCACACGCGTCATCGTGTGACTCCAGGATGAGCGGACGACCCAACATGCCACCCGCCTCGTTAAGAATGGTGACACTCAGCTCGGCCGCCTTCAGCATGCGTTGGCCTAACTCTGCTTGAGCACCCGTGAGCGGCACTGGAAAAGCGATGCGAATGGGCTCGTTTGCAGGCATCGCAACGCCTAACAACGGATACACAAATATCAATACCGCGATAGCGACACTTACTCGAAAAGGGTGACGGTCATCCATGCCTGTCCCATTTTGATGATAAAAACGTTTAACGGGTAACCAAATTGCAAATTTCAGTTTGCCGTAAAAAATAGCTGCTCGATTTTAGCGTCGGCGCTCTCAGGTTTCGTAACACTTGCACCCAGCACCTCAAAATCGTCCTCAACTTTTAGGGCTCGGCGTATGGCAAGGTATACCGGTTCTTCGATAATCAAGGTGCCATCAGTGCTTGCACGATGATTCACCTCCGGTTTAATACTCAGAAGCCGTGCCAGCAGCGGCGAATCAAGCGTGAGCGCTGCACCATTTTTATCAAAAAATTTATAACTCGCTTTAGTGACGCGAAAGGCCTCTGTCACCAAGTAACGATTGGGCTTCAGAAGTTCTTGCATACACACGGACGAAACAGATTTACGATTTGCGGGCTCTTCCATCCAGACCTTAAGGTTGAGCAATCGCAGCGCATCGGCACCATGATCCTGTACCTGCAAATGCACTTTGGAAAGATTCTGGAACTGTGGTCCCGCGCTAATGCCCTTAAAGCCCAGCATGGCGGAAGCACTCAATTCCTTGGAGGTGGTAAAACTAATGTCTGGAATATAGCTCCGCACAGGCGACAATACATGTTGCGGGAACCGGCATGAACGCAGATGATCAATCCAGCGTATACCGGAATCGTTGACCTGAATAATTGATCCAGGCTCATACTTGGAATCTGGAAAAGGGAGTGGCACCCAGCCGCCTGCTTGGGAAAACAAATCACGCCATTCCTTTGGCGAATAAACACTGGCCATATTTTGATCGCCACAGGAACCCAACAAAACGATAAGTGACACCACTGCCAAATTTCGAATCAGCTTGTACATAACACATCCCTTTGTTCTAGCGTACAGGTGTGCATGTTAGCAGGTTGTGGAAAATCTGAAAAACTTTAGGATGCAATAAGAATATCGCTTCGCATACCTTACAATGTACACTCACTGCTAATGGTATGGACCCACCTCACTTATTAATCGGCATCTAAAGTGCCAT
>CAYNYJ010000124.1:0-4285 GCA_964401355.1 uncultured Ectothiorhodospiraceae bacterium
CTAAGTTCTAAGTTCTAAGTTCTAAGTTCTAAGTTCTAAGTTCTAAGTTCTAAGTGTGAGTCAGGGCTTAAGTTGTTGGGCTTTTACTTAGTCCTCAGCACTTAGCACTGTTTTATGTTTACCAGCTTGTCGAATCTTCCAGGAACGGTGCGTCTGGATCCGTTCTGGGCAGATGGCCGTCTTTCTTGAGCGGATTGTCGACGCGGGTCAACTCGTCCTCGTGAATCGTGATCTTGGTCTTGCGCCGCGGCAGATAGTGGTTGGCCGGTTGGGTGCCCCATTCGGGCATCAGTGGATAACCGCCGCTTTCGCAAATGGCGCGAGAAACTTCGGACTCCGGGTCGTGTACGTCACCGAACAGGCGGGCTGAGGTTGGGCAGGCCAACACGCAAGCGGGTTTACGTTCGGATTCTGGTAGCGACTCGTCGTAGATGCGGTCCACACACAGCGTACATTTCTTCATCACCTTTTGTTCTTCATCAAGCTCGCGCATGCCGTACGGGCAGGCCCACGCGCAGTATCCGCAGCCGATGCACTTGTCGTAGTCCACCAGCACAATGCCGTCAGATTCGCGCTTGTAGCTGGCGCCGGTCGGACACACTGGCACGCAGGGTGGTTCTTCGCAGTGTAGGCAGCTCTTCGGAAAGTGCACGGTTTCGGTATTTGGAAACGTGCCGACTTCAAAGGTTTGCACCCGGTTGAAGAAGGTGCCGGTCGGATCTTTGCCGTAGGGATTTTCATCCAGCAGCGAGCCGGAGGCACCGGAGGTGTTCCATTGTTTGCAACTGGTGACACAGGCGTGGCAGCCGACGCAAACATTCAAATCAATAACTAGGGCGAGTTGGGTCATGGTTTATTTGCTCAAAAAATAAAAATCTAACGCAAAGGCGCGAAGCTGCAAAGGACGCAAAGGTTTTTTAATCTTTGTTACTCCATTAACGGTATATCCGTCATACCGGCGTGGGCCGGTATCCAGATGGTCGTTGAAGCCACTGGATTCCGGCCTACGCCGGAATGACAGGAGGGGTTGTTGAGTATTCATTTCCTCTTGCCAATGTTCAGCTTGGACGGTTTTTTGCCGGCAAAATAACTCAACCACGATTTGCGTTCCGGCTGACCGGGCACCGGCAGCTGGTTCTCAAATTGTGGTGAGGTTTCTTCCGGCTCATTGGGGTCGGCCTTGTAAACGCGCACTTGCACGTCGTACCAGCCGGCCTGCCCGGTGATGGGATCCGAGTTGGAAAGATGCTCGCCGGCCTCGTGGGGGGGCAGCTCTTCCGAGATCAAGTGGTTGAGCAGGAAGCCTTTTTGCGACTCGTTGGCATCGGCAGTGAGGTTCCACGCGCCCTTGGCCTTGCCGATGGCATTCCAGGTCCACACCGTGCCGGGTTCCACGGCCTCGGACAGACGACACATGCAACGCACCTTGCCCCACTGTGACTCGATCCAGATCCAGTCGCCATCGCCAAAACCAGCGGCAGATGCGGTGATTGGATTCACGTGCAAATAGTTGTGGGTGTGAATCTGCCGCAGCCAGGCATTCTGCGAATCCCAGCTGTGGTACATGGCCATAGGACGCTGAGTCAGTGCATTGAGCGGATATTTATTTTTATCCGTCAACTGCGCTTCCAGCGGCTCGTAAAAGAACGGCAAGGGGTCGAAGTAGGTTTCGATGCGTTTGCGCAGACGATCCGGCGGCTGTTTGCCGGCGTACTTGCCCTGCGCGCTCAAACGGAATTTCTGCAACACCTCGGAATAAATATGGATGTTGATGGGATCCGTATAACGGGTTAGGCGATGATGCTGGGCCCACTCCAGGTATCCCTGATTCCAGTTACGCATGTACTGGTAAGACTTGGGCAACTCGTACTGGAACACGCAGTTATTCTTTTCGTACATCTCCCACTGTTTGGGATTGGGCTCGCCCGTCATGGACTTTTCGCCACTCTTGCCGCGCCAGCCAGCCAGGAAGCCGATGCCGGAACCCGGTTCGGTTTCGAAATTGGTGATGAAGTCTGGGTAATCGCGGTATTTGCGCGTGCCATCTTTATGGGTGAAGGCCGGGAAGCCCAGGCGCGAACCCAGTTCGATGAGCACTTCCTGGAAGGGCTTGCATTCGCCCTTGGGCTTCACCACCGGGATGCGCACGGAATCCGCCGGGCCGTCGAATTCGGAAATGGGACGGTCGAGCATGGACATCACGTCGTGACGTTCCAGATAGGTGGTGTCCGGCAGCACCAAATCGGCGAAGGAAATCATCTCCGACTGGAAGGCGTCGCAAACGATGAGGAAGGGGATTTTGTAGCTACCGTCTTCCTCTTTGTCGTTGAGCATCTTACGCACTTCGCTGGTGTTCATGGTCGAGTTCCAGGCCATGTTGGCCATGAAAATCATCATTGTGTCGATCTTGTACGGGTCACCGCGATGCGCATTGGTGATGGCGTTGTGCATCATGCCGTGTACTGACAACGGGTATTCCCAGGAGAAGGCCTTGTCGAGGCGCACGGGTTCGCCCTTGTCGTCCACAAACAAATCATTGGGGTCGGCGGGCCAACCCAGTGGCATACCCGCTAGCGGGGTATTGGGTTTTACACCGTGTGGGCCATTCGGGGTTTTCGGGCAAGGTGGAATCGGCCGTGGGAACGGTGCCTTGTGGCGGAAACCGCCGGGTCGGTCAATGGTGCCTAAAATCGACATCAGAATCGACAGTGCGCGAATGCTCTGGAAACCATTGGAATGAGCGGCCAAACCGCGCATGGCGTGGAAGGACACGGGATTGCCGGTGACGGATTCATGATCCTTGCCCCAGACATCGGTCCAGGCGATGGGCAGCTCGATTTGTTCATCGCGTGCGGTAATACCCATTTCGTGGGACAGGCGACGGATGGTGTCCACCGGGATGCCGGTAATATCAGCGGCCCATTCCGGGGTGTAATCCTTGACGCGGTCGACCAACAACTGGAAACCGGTTTTGACCGGCGTGCCGTCTTCCAGGGTGAATTCACCCAGCAGTGCCGGTTCGACATTGTCCGTGTGGGTCTGCACGGCCTTGTTGGTGTTGTTATCCCACCACATTTCATCGTGCGGGTGTACCTGGCCCTCGTCGAACTCGCCGCGCACCAACAGTCCGAAGTCATCGCTGGCTTCGTCCATGTTAATGAGCTGGGCGGAGTTGGAATACTGGATCAGGAAGTCACGGTCATACAGGCCGGTTTTGATGATCTCGTGGATCATCGCCAGCAACAGCGCGCCATCGGTGCCGGGTTTGATGGGCACCCATTCATCGGCGATGGCGGAGTAGCCGGTGCGGATGGGGTTGATGGAAATGAATTTGCCGCCGTTGCGTTTGAATTTGGATAATTCGATTTTCAGTGGATTGGAATGATGATCTTCCGCCGTGCCGAACATCAGGAATAATTTGGAGCGTTCCAGATCCGGGCCACCAAATTCCCAGAAGGAGCCGCCGATGGTGTAGATCATGCCGGCGGCCATGTTCACCGAACAGAAGCCCCCGTGGGCCGCATAATTGGGGGTGCCGAAATTTTTAGCAAACAGGCCGGTCAGTGCCTGCATCTGGTCGCGGCCCGTGAACATCGCGAATTTCTTCGGGTCGGTCTCGCGAATGTGGCGCAGGCGGTCTTCCATGATTTTGAAGGCCTCAACCCAGCTGATAACCTCGAAATCAGACGCGCCACGGTCAGCACCCTCGCGGCGTTTCAGCGGCTTGGTAAGCCGTGCCGGTGAGTATTGTTTCATGATGCCGGAGCTGCCCTTGGCACAGATTACGCCTTTGTTGAGCGGGTGGTCCGGGTTGCCCTGGATGTAACGTACCTCGCCGTCACGCAGGGTGACGCGAATGCCACAGCGGCAGGCGCACATGTAACAGGTGGTGTTTTTGGTCTCCAGGCCTTTTTCGAGGCCGGTTTCCACGTAGGTAGCCGAGGTTGTATTCGACATAAATTTCAAGCCTTTGTCTGGTTGCAAATAAAAGTGCTGACCGCGATTATATATCAGCATATATTGATATAGCTAATTACTGACGCTGACACTCGGATAAGTAATTTTGATTGTGTCCACCCAGTGCCTTGAGGTTGGCGCGTTACGTGAGCCTGAGTATAGGACGTGTGCGCGGAATGATAAGCACTAACAAAGGGCCTGTGGATAGCCCCTCAGGCTTGTATCCTAATTATCTGTTCGCTGAGGGGCGTGAGTCTGGAACAGATAGCCACCACTTTGACCTGGTCAACCTTTTTGATACAACCCAGTTAAGCGGCTTCTTTCATCT
>CAYNYJ010000125.1:0-4104 GCA_964401355.1 uncultured Ectothiorhodospiraceae bacterium
GGGGGGGGGGGGGGCGCCCCGGGGGGGCCTTGGGCGGGGGGGGGGGGGGGGCCGGGGGGGGCGATGCGGGTGGAGATTTGGCTCGGGTGGAGGTGGGTGTTCCAAATAATAGAATACCAAGTCAATCTGAGATGTTTGTATTTAGGGGGGATGACCGAAGCCTTGATGTAATCTTCAGCGAAGGGTTTCAGCCTGGTGGTGATAATGCCGACCTATTTTTGTACGCCAAAGAAAATGTACCCAGTATTTTTGTTGGCACATCTAGGTCTCCTAATGCCGCGCGCGAATTTGCAAGCGATGGTGGTTTTGTGTTTATCATTCGTGCCCAAAACAATGGCATCGACGTGAACAGGGTACTTGGGTCTAGAAGCCCATTTCCAGATGAGGTAGAAATAGCGGTGCCTAATGGCATAGCGCCCCAAGATATCTTTGGCGCTAGACGGGTTGATCCGGTTACTGGAAGGTTCGTTGGCCCTTTTATTAAGAATCCGAACTTTAATGAATGAATATGACTGTCAAAAAAATACAGTTAACAATTGCAAAGCGGACGGGAGAAATCTCACAATGTGGGTTAGATTATCAAAAAAACGACCCGCCTTTAATTGTCTTTCGATCATCCATTTACGGCAAAAAAACTTTTTCTGGCGGCGATTTATTTGATTCTTTGAATCTATTGCGTGAATACTTAGAAGAAGATAATTGGTTTCTGTTGTGTAATGGAAGCCGATTGAACGCATACCCATCAAGAATGTCTCGACAAATGTCGGGTGGTAAGAAATTGTATTTACTCACAATGGGTAAGCAGGCTAGAAGGGATGATTTAGTAGATATGTTTGAGCAAGCATGTATAAAAGATGTTGCTACAACATCGGAGCAGCGATTATTTTATAGCCGCTGGTTAAAGAGTTTATGAAGGTTGTGGCTATCGAAGAAAGACGACGGGGGCCAGGTCTTGAATTGTGAGTCCAGCGGGATATTCGTGGTATAGCACGCCAGAAAATTCAACGCGTAAAGGTCAGCTCATATCCCAAGCTTAGTAGATGGTAATTCACAACTCAAGACCTGACCCCTTTATTGAGTGCTGTTCCTGCTTCCAATGTTAGAGTTATCTTGCGACGGGATCCTTCATTACCTAGCGGTTACCGCATACATACAGGATTCCCAGCATTATGATTACCGAGCAATACCCGGCGCTTTTCCAATTCTTTGGTTGCTATTTTCATCAGTACTGGCCAGAAGATTACGGTTCATCTGATGATGCAATTGATGCCTTTGCTACATCGGAATCAACCGAGGCTATAAAAAATGCCATGCAAGAATTAAAGATAACTAATTATGCCAGAAATTAAAGTGATTAAAACAAATGACCTGCAAAAGATAGATATTCCAAACCCTGATCGCTGTAATTGGCATGAGCTTTCTTTGTTTGCTTTGACTTTTGATCCTGAGAGCGAGAGCCAAGAAAAAAAAGATGGGAAGTTATGGGGCTTAGATGGTAAAACAAATGAAAGCGCACTAATCGAGCTAAGGAGTCATTTATATTTTGAGCAAAGACGCTGGAACCATTTCCATGAGAACCCTGACAGAGAAACAATGCAAAACCTCAGGGGGGTTCTGCAAGAAATTAAAGGGTTAGCAAAGTAGAGTCTGTAAAAATCAATCAATGGCAATCAATGGCGGCAATAATCAATGGGGTCATATATGGACACGCCCACTAAATCAACTACAAATTAGTTTTTTAAATATTCACATCGTTATCACCAATACTCTGAAGGCGTCAGCTTTAACAATACAGAAAGATTAGCAGTCATATATTCGGCCCCAGGTGAGATCAGGGTATGGATCTCCGGCCATGATGAAAACCGCACACCTGCACCTTATCAGACTCACGGTGCAATCCACCTAACCCCATCCCAGGTCTTGCAGGTGTCGGTCTAACCTGTATTGTCATCAAACACTTGCCATATCAGCCTTTTAAATCGTCATTTCAATGTTACGTCGTTACTTGATGCAAAACATATTATGTTGGTTGATGTGCGAGTTTAAACATTGGCGACATAATCATGGTCTCTTGCCATCACGGACCAAACAATTCGCGCCATCTTGTCGCCTAAAGCGCCTACTGTTGGTCGCCAGGGCCACAGCCGTTTTTTGCAAACCCTTCTTTACCTGTAATTGCCTGGCCCAAATCAATTGGCTATCCGTTCGGTCTTTGCATCGTGTGATAGCCGATAGCGCACCCTGAACCAGTAAAGCACGCACGTAGCCATCACCTCGTTTACTAATGCCGAGCAATCGTTGCTGACCACCGGTTGAATGTTGCTTGGGGACTAAACCCAGCCACGCCGAGAGCTCTCGTCCATTTTTGAAGTTGTTGGCATCACCAATCACTGAAATCATTGCTGTGGCAATCATCGGGCCAATACCCGGTATCGCCATGAGCCGCTGACAAACAGGGTGCTCATGGGCTAATTGTTTTACCTGCTTGTCCGCCTGTTTTATCCGACCATCGATGTCATACAATTCTTCTCGTAAGGCGTTGAAGAGCAACCGAGCCTGTGACGTTAATTCATTCTTGGCATCTTCGAGTATGCCTGCGAGCTGACTACGTAGCTGGCTGACCCCTTTGGGAATGGTAATGCCATATTCGAGCAATTGACCACGGATTTGATTCACTAATGCCGTACGTTGTTGGACTTGCCTTTGACGTATACGGTGAAGTAACTGAATGTCTTGCTGAGCAATGCTTTTGGAAGTGACGTAGCGCATGGTGGGACGGCTATCGGCCATCACAGATGGCTTCGGCATCATTGAAGTCATTCTTATTGGTTTTGAGATAGGGTTTGACATACGCTGGGTGGATCAGCTTTGTTTGATGCCCGTGACGGGCGGCTACCCGAACCCAATAATGAGAGGTGGCACAGGATTCGAAAACAACCCGGCTGACGGACATTGTGGCGAAAAATTGTTTGAATTGGCTACGCCCGAGCTTGGTTTTCCCTATGATGTGGTCTCTGCTATCCTGAGTGCAAAGGTGAAAAATATTCTTTGCTAGATCGACACCAATCGTATTAATCTTGTTCATGGACATGCTCCTTTTGGAATTAAGTTACGCTTCTTTTCCTGTCTTGGCTATGATGAGCCGTCTATAAGGAGCGTGTCCATCTCATCAGGATCGAACGGCGCTAAGTTAAGGGTGTTTTGCAACATATCTACTCCTGTGTTTTACCTCTCTCATTTCGTGTCTCGGCGCGGTCATAAGCTGGAATGGTTTGGGCCTTCTATGTCACCGCCAACAACGCCGAATTCAACGGGCTGGACAAAACCCAAGGCGACAACAACCCACTGATCCTCGTCCTCCTTGCCCTGGAGTTGATTGACAAAGGCCTCACCGCTTATGATGCCTGGCAACTGGAAAAGGCCATCCGTGAAGGCCGCACCGACGACGCCAAAGCGCTGGCCGGTGAGCTGGGTATCGGCCTTGCCACGGAGGTTATTCCCGGTAATAAAATCCTGCTTAAGCTGGGCAAGAAAGACAAACTCGCCGATGAAACCGCTGCGCTGGAGCGGATCGGCGAAAACAACCGCAACAACCCGACGCTGAATGAGCGAGTTAACCAGCGGGGGGAGCGGGAGGTTGCAAACAAAACACCATTCGGTTTTAAGGACGCTTCTGACTTCCAAGGTTTCTCAAAATCACTTAATACTGGTTTCAAAAACGCTGGTGTTGATGATGCGCAGGTTTTATTCCAAGGAAGTGCTGTTACAGGAAAGAAATTTACTACAGGTGAGGCATTTGATGTTGGCAGAGTAAGTGATTTTGATATTGCCATATCAAGCCCACAATTATTACAAAGAGCAAAAGCAGGTGGTATACCGCTCAGGTCCCAAGGGGGGCGAACGCGCCCTCTAAATTCCATTGATCTTGAAAAGTTAGGACTGTCTGATTTGAGTAGGCAGCTATCGCAGCAGGCTAACAGGCCTGTAAATTCCATGATTTTTAATAGCATTGAAACGGCCATTAAAAAGGCCCCAAATATTTTGGTACCTAAATAGTCGATCCTGAAAAACCCATATTCAACGGCTCTGTTGCCATTGCGCCAC
>CAYNYJ010000126.1:0-4022 GCA_964401355.1 uncultured Ectothiorhodospiraceae bacterium
AAAGACGACCTGCGCCGCCCACTGCGCAAACTCACCTTGATGGTGCCCAAACGCAGCGACCTGGCGAACGGTGAAAGTGCCGTGCTCGAAGGCACCGCCATCGCCGATGGCGTGGCGCTGGCAAAGATCCTGGGCGACCTGCCTAGCAATATCTGTACCCCCAGTTATCTCGCCGACCAGGCCCGTGTCATGGCCAAGAAATATGCGCTGCTCAAGGTCAGCATCGTCGAAAAGGCACAAATGGAGAAACTGGGCATGGGTGCCCTGCTGTCCGTGACCGCCGGTGCAGAGGAAGCCCCCAAACTCATCATCGCCGAATACAAAGGCGGCAAGGCCAAGGACAAGCCCGTGGTGCTAGTGGGCAAAGGGGTCACCTTCGACACCGGCGGCATTTCCATCAAACCTTCCCCCGCCATGGACGAGATGAAATACGACATGTGCGGAGCCGCCAGCGTACTGGGGGCACTCACCGCTTGTGCGGAGCTGAAACTCAACATCAATGTCGTCGGCGTCATTCCGGCCTGCGAAAACATGCCCAGTGGCACCGCCACCAAACCCGGCGACATCGTCACCAGCATGTCTGGCCAAACCATCGAAGTGCTCAATACCGATGCCGAAGGACGGCTCATTCTGTGTGACGCCCTCACCTACAGCGAACGTTTTAATCCCGACGTGGTGGTGGATATTGCCACCCTGACCGGCGCCTGTGTCATCGCCCTCGGCCAACATGCCAGTGCCGTCATGGGTAATCACCATCCCCTGGTGCATGACCTGTTGAATGCCGGCAAAACCAGTGCCGACCGCGCCTGGGAAATGCCACTGTGGGATGAATACAACGAACAACTCAAAAGTAATTTTGCCGATATTCCCAACATCGCCGGACGTGAGGCTGGCAGCATCACCGCCGCCTGCTTCCTGTCGCGCTTCACCAAAAAATATCACTGGGCGCACATGGATATCGCCGGTACCGCCTGGGTCAGCGGTGAGAAAAAAGGTGCCACCGGCCGCCCCGTGCCATTGCTGACACAATTTCTCATCGACCGCTGCGCGGATGTCGAAAAACGCAACGCCAGAAAACCCTGATCGAGGCAAACCAGTAACCACAATATGACAAAAGTCGATTTTTACATTCTCGAAAAAAGCAGTTGCCAACAGGTGGCCTGCCGCCTTGCCGAAAAGGCCTACGGCCTGGGCAAACGAATTTATATTCACACCGACACCGAACAACAAACCCAGCACATGGATGATCTGCTGTGGACATTTCGGGAGGGCAGCTTTGTGCCCCACCAGCAACATCAGGTCGGTAGCAGCAGCGAATCACCCATTCAGATTGGTTGCCACCAGAGTCCGGAAACAGATTGTGAGGTATTAATTAACCTGGCCACTGAGGTGCCGTTGTTTTTCAGCCGTTTCCTACGGGTCGCGGAACTAATCGGTACGAATCCCACAGCCAAAGAACAAGGCCGTGAACGATTCCGTTTTTATCGAGACCGCGGCTATTCTCTCGACACCCACAAACTCACATAACCGTGAATAGTTACACTGTAAACATTAGTCACTTGCTGTAATTATTTCCAGAAAACTCTCTCCGTACTCACTGAGTTTTTTATCACCCACGCCGGAAATTCCCCGCATTTCATCCAGACTGCCGGGACGCTGTTGCGCCATTTCCAACAAAGTCCGATCGTGAAAAATAACATACGATGGCACGCCACGATCCCGTGCCAAATATAAACGGCAATCACGCAGAGCGAGAAACAGAGTCTCCTCCGCTGTCGACAGGTCGGCCGTCACATCACGCCGAGATGATTTCGCGGCCTTTTCCGTCTTGCGCTGCTTGCGTAACTGCAATTGTTGCTCACCGCGCAACAGTGGCCGCGATTTTTCCGTCAGCAACAAAGTACCGTGCCCTTCCAGATCCGCGTTGAGATACCCCAACGCGATCAGCTGCCGGAACACTCCACGCCATTCCACCGCAGTATGTTCATCACCAATGGCATAGGTACTCAGGCGATCATGGCCGTTGGTTTGAATACGCTCGTCACCTTTGCCCAACAACACCGCGATTAAATAATTCACCCCGAAACGCTGGCCTGTGCGGAAGACACAAGACAGCGCCTTACGCGCCGATTGAGTGCCGTCCCAAGTCTCTGGGGGATGCAAACAGGTATCGCAATTGCCACAGGGTTCATCAAGCTTTTCGTCAAAATAGGCCAGCAAAGTTTGTCGCCGACAACTACTCAATTCACACAGGCCCAACATGGATTCCAGTTTGCCGTGCGCCGAACGCTTATAGTCTTCGTGGGCGTCCGTATCTGTCACCCACTGTCGCAGGGTGATGACATCTTGCAGACCATAGGCCATCCACGCATTGGCGGGCTGACCATCACGCCCGGCGCGGCCGGTCTCCTGATAATAGGCCTCGATGCTTTTGGGCAAACTCAGGTGCGCCACAAACCGCACATCGGGTTTGTCGATACCCATACCAAAAGCGATGGTGGCGACGATAATCACGCCATCTTCCCGCAAAAATCGCTGCTGGTGCTGCTGTCGAATTTCCTGCGGCAGGCCCGCATGATACGGCAAGGCAGTGCGGCCCTTGCTGCTCAACCACTCGGCCACACTGTCGACTTTTTTGCGCGACAGGCAATAGACGATACCGGCATCCTGCGCATGTTCGCGTTGCAAAAATTGCCACAGACGCTCGCGGGAATTATGACCTTCGCTGATGGTGTAACGAATGTTGGGCCGATCAAAACTGTTGACAAAAACTTTCGCGGCACCTAAATCCAGTTGGGTGATAATTTCGTCACGAGTGCGTGCATCGGCGGTGGCCGTCAAAGCAATGCGCGGTACCGTGGGAAAACGCTGATGTAAAACAGAAAGCTGTTGATACTCTCGCCGGAAATCGTGTCCCCATTGCGATACGCAGTGGGCCTCATCAATAGCAAACAAAGCGATTTGTGCCTGATCCAAAATCGCCAACATACGCCCGGTCAACAAGCGTTCCGGCGCCACGTAAACAATATCGATTTCACCGGCCATCAAGGCCTGCTCGGTGTGCCGCTGAGTCTCCGCACTCTGACTGGAATTGAGAAAGGCGGCGCGAATTCCCAATTGCTGAAGCGCATCCACCTGATCCTGCATCAACGCGATCAACGGCGAAATCACCACCCCCACACCGTCACGCACCAACGCCGGAATCTGATAACACAGGGATTTACCCCCGCCAGTGGGCATCAATACCAGCGCGTCCTGCCCAGCAAGCACCGCCGCCACAATGTCCGCCTGGTGATGGCGAAAGTCGTTATAACCGAAGGTGTGATTAAGAATATCGTAGGCACGTTGCATGGGGACTATTCTCCCATAAACACGCTGTGCTGACAGACAAGAAAAATACGTTTCGGTACGAAAAAACGCCAGAAAACACATCCAACTACAATACCGCGACATCTCCCGGGTTATTCTGCTGTAAACAGTGCCGTTCTTTCACTAAAATCTCATGATGCGAAAGATCGGTTGCTGCCGTCTCGTCAATCAACACATTCAGCCCTCTCGTCCAGGTCTCACGCACCATCGTATTTTCCGGATCGTTTTGCTGCAGAAACCTCAACCCATCCAGCAAGGTATCACGACGCGGTAAATCATCTTCGGCTTTCGCGATATTCCGCGTATTCAGAAGCCCCATGGCCGTAGTGCCGTAGTGCCGTAGTGCCGTAGTGCCGTAGTGCCGTAGTGCCGTAGTGCCGTAGTGCCGGGGTAATTCAGACGATCGTGCAGAAAGAGTTACTCATCATTATTCAGCAACAAAGTAAACTGTTTCTCAATGGCTTGGGAATCCACTGCAACAGGAGTCGCGTTATAATTGAACATTCCTTGTTCAACTCACTAAGAAAGGGAGGATTGCTTAAATTGTAATTTCTCCAAAACCAGGGATTTTTCATTTGAAAATAAAACCAATTCAAGCCACTGCTAATGGTATGGACCCACCTCACTTATTAATCGGCATCTAAAGTGCCATG
>CAYNYJ010000127.1:0-3923 GCA_964401355.1 uncultured Ectothiorhodospiraceae bacterium
ATCAGGTATTTTTCGGAATCAACCCACCTGTTGCACTAGCGAATTGAATTCACGAGTCGCCACGACGCTAAGATTAGGAGAAAAGCATGATCAGATTTGACAAATTATCACATGTATTATGGCATTGTCAGTACCATATTGTATGGGTTCCGAAGTACCGTTATAGAGTGTTGACGGGTAAGGTTGGTTTTGAAGCCTTGAAAACGATAAGGGTCTGTAGCGAAAGATTGGGCTGTGAGGTGGTTGAGATTAATGTTCACTCTTCGTTTATGAACAACCCGTTTAATAACAGGCTGCTCATAAACGAGAGGAGATTAACTAGTTGCGTTGCCTGTTAGTTTTAAATAATAAATAATTAGCTGCCGGTGCCAACCAGTTCTGGATGCTATTATTCCCACCTAACCAGTTATAAGCGTTTAATAATGATTCCTCTACGGAGGGCAAGGCGGCATCGCTTCCCGCCTGGCACTTCAGTCCTGGTACGCAAATTTCAAGCCCGTGCTGTGCTTCGGCAAGCAAATCCAAACGACTTCCCTTGTCATCACACTGATAGCTTTTTTTATAAATACCAGCGAACGGGTTACCCGGATCATTCGCTGCCGGACCATTCAGGATAGAGCCACTCAGTGCGTTACATAATCTCACCGACTGTTCTGATGGTACCAGTGTATCTGCAAAGCCGTGGATCATATACATTGGAGGGTACGGTACAGGATCCACCTCGATGATTGGCGGCAAGCTACCTTTTGCTACGATAGACGAATTTATATCTATCAATGCAATATCATCGACCCCAAAGAAGGCCTGTAGTGCACCGGCCCCACGCGGGTCAGTGATCGCACCACTTCGGACGCTTTCGAGATAATTTTCCAAATCTGTCGGTGGATACATCAACAGAACTCTTTCAACCTGAGGAGCATTGTAGGTTGCTAGCCAAGCCGAATGTAAAGCACCTGCTGATTGCCCCATGATTGTGATTTTTCCCTCAGCGCCGTACCCGGCTTTGTTTGCCTCAACCCATGCCATGGCATCATCGATATCAGTGATAATCTGTTCACCTGTGACCCCGTTGCATTCTGTGTTGGCTTCAACTTCTTCCCCCAGACGATAGAAAGGTACAAAAACAACAAAGCCTCTTTGTGTGAAATGAGAAATCTGTGCTTCCAACCCATAAAATGCGCCACCACGATACTTCCAGCTACCGCCATGTATCGCTAACATGGGTTTTAGTCCAGCGTTAGTACCTAGATTGTTTTTATAAACGCGCATCTCAAGTTTACAAACGCCAATGCCGTCGGCTACCCCTTCGATAGTTTTATACTTTACCTTTTGAACATAGGGCTGATAATTGTCACGAATCGAAACGACACTGATATTCAATTGTGTCCCATAAGCTTGTGTCCATGGAAGTTTGTCAATGAGTGTGGTACTTCCATCCCAAATGTCGGCATTACCAAGCCGATTAGCATTTATTATTTCATCACAGAATGCAGTATAACTACTATCAACATAATCAATTCCGGGAGGGACCGGTTTTTGTGGAAGGCTAGTTAACAGAACTTCGCTCGCTTGACATGCCAAACTGGTACCAAGCAGATCTAACAAAGCTTGATCGTCACCGATAAATGCATAAAACAAAATTTCTATTTTATGATCGTTGAGATACTCTAATGTGATCGGGAATGCTTTTGGCAAACGCTCAATAACGCTGATGATTAACCTGTATGTTTCATTATCGATTCCAGGTAACTGGTAATCCAGAATGACGGGGTCTCCTTCGACCCAGGTTGCAAACTCCAGCGGATCGAGTAAAGCTTCTGCCATTTTAAAGCGTAGCTTGGTTTGTTCTTCAAGCAGTATTTTTTGAAATTCTGAATTAGCGACACCCGTTGTGAGGAATTGATTAACAACTAATCTTTCAAGCCTGCTTTCAAGCCTGTTAAATAATACTGCACCTATAGGGCCGCCCAATAAAAGTCCAACAAATTCTATTGAGTCCAGGCCTTTAAATTCGAAAGTCGAATTAGTTAAAGATCGAACCTCTCCCGTTAGAAATAACTCGGGATTGATCCGGATGGTCAAGTCCCCCGTAAAAGGATCTACGGTTTTTTCCGGGTTTAATTTTACTATCAAATTAAAATTCAAATTGAGGTCGGCGCCAATATTGACACTGAAACTGTCTTCAGCATAACGAAAGCAGTGGCCAAGTATCATGGCACCAAAATGCATATCGGCATAACCTGTTGCATCAAGTCGGCCGAAAAAATCGACGCTCGCAACGATAGGCTCATTTAAGGCGTTAAAGATTAGTTCGAGTTGGGATTCGGGATTAACAGTTGCGCTAAACGTTGCGCTACCATTTACTCTTACCGAACACCCGCCACGCAGATTCTGTTGTGGAACACTTCCAGCGAAAACCAGGCCACTTTCACTAAATTGTATTCCTGCCATATCCAGTCGTGCTTTTATTTCATTACCGATCATCATCGATACCGGATCGCCACTCGCTAACGCATTATTGACGTATTGATTAACTTCACCAACGCTGATGCTGACAGAGGCTGCTTGAGCGATACCTTGCGCACCAAGCAACAAAGAGGCCATTAGAAGTATTTTTCTTATCATGCACTTCTCCTTGTGGAATGATTGGGAATCGCAATTATTTAATTGCTGTTATTTCCAGGACAGTATCCGCCGTCGTGCAATCACCCTTATCAATATAATTTATCGTCACTGTTTTTTTTAATGCACGGTTACGTAATAATTTTATTGAATACTTATTGTAGTTTTCATGTGTATTCGGTAGTAATGCATGCATAGTCTTGAAGTTGCCTAAGCAATCTTGTGGCGACACTGTAAAGCCGACTAAAAGGCCGTTGCTGCTCGGAATCGCAATACTCACAAGCAGGTTACTTTCAGTTTTTTTAACTGCGACACTGGTAATCGGAAGCATTATAAAAAGTGCCAGACAAAAGCAGCGCACAGCCATAAAGTGACTATTAGTCATAACTATCCCCCTCAATATCTCTTTGAATATTTAAATAAAAAGTACGACTAATTGACTATTTGGATGCGCGAGCCACGACAAGATGTATCTACATCTAATCTCACGAATGTCTCAGAGTGGAATGCGCTAAGCAGCATGGTGAACATGACATCAAAACTTTGGTTATCCTCATCGTGAGACTCACTTTCGTTTATATCGATAAGAATACCGTTCACCGTGCAATTGATGTCGACGTACCCATCAAGCAAGACATAGAACATGCCATCAAAACCACTGTCGAGAGATTTAATTTTCTGGCCTTCCACAGAGGTCCATGCCGCATGGCTATTACTTGCAATAATTAAAAACAATCCTGCCAGACAGATTTTTAGTATTTTCATTTTTTCTTCCTTCTTGATTATTTAGCGTGAATATAAATCCTACAGAGTTACTAACAAGTCACTAATAATGAATACTACTCATGTTACTTAAATCCACCGTCATACCGGCGAATGCCGGTATCCAGGAGCTGGATATAAACATATCAAAGCCCGTTACCCTGTCAACATTAACCTAAAATACAGCCTTGCATGTATTGCCACCCTCTCTGGATGCCGGCATTCGCCGGCATGACGACCCGGGATTTTAAAAAGAAGCAGTATCCTTTTCAGGCGACTGGACTGGGTAGTAAATAGGCACAATTCGCCATTGCCAACCCGGATACAGATACAAATAAGACTAAAAAAGATGTTTCTACAGACAATACAAGGGAGCTAGAAAGGCTGGCTTGAATTAATTATCAGGAACGCTAGTGTGAAATAATTTTTTCGTAGAGTAATGACGAATGTGGGTATACGTCAATTAGTAAAAATAGCAAGAAACATCACTGCTGTCCCGTTAACTTTCACAGCAATACCAACTGATTATCGGCATGCCT
>CAYNYJ010000128.1:0-3839 GCA_964401355.1 uncultured Ectothiorhodospiraceae bacterium
GCTTCTGCTTCTGCCTTGGCTTCTGCTTCTGCCCTGGCTTCTGCTTCTGCTCTGGCTTCTGTTTCTGCCTTGGCTTCTGCTTCTGCTGCGCGTATCGCCTCCAACTCTGCTTTTATACGATCCACTTTAACTTGCAGTTCAGCAGCCTTTGCAACAGCTTGAGCAGCGGTAACAGCCAACGTTTCAGCATCCGCCACTGCCGCCGTGGGTGCCTGCGCGAGCACCAACGCACTCCTGCTGGAATCACGCTTAGCCGCATTGTCATTTGCCGTAAATTGTATCGATGATTCCCCTATCGCTAATTGATTAACGGGAAATTCAGTTATTGGTGTTTCAGGCGAAACATTCTCATTTGAGGTGTCCACAAACACATCGGGTAATATTTCTTCCGTGGTCTTAATTTGTGTCAAATACAACACAAAAACAACAACCGCTGCACCCGCGATGAGCATCAAATTTCGTAAAGTGGGGCCTGTAGCTTCTTCGCCAGTACTCGTAATAGGGTTAACAGCACCCCCCGACATGCTACGAATCCCGGAGTTTCCCTGGGCTAAATTTGGCGCTAAATCCAGATCAAGCTCTTCTTCAATGTCATCGATACCTGTTAGCTCATGCTTTTCCGGCTCCGCGTCCACCGCCAGTTCGGCTCGGCATAATCGTTCGTAAGCCTCGCCGACACGCATCACGCCCGCTTCCTCATTGCCTTTTTTATCCTGGCGCAGTAGCTTCATTAGCAAGCCATAGTGAGTTTCCACATCGGTCTGAGCCGCACTTGAAGCGAGACCCAAAACACGAAAATCATTACCACCAGGAAGAAACAGCACTCGCCGCACAAAAAACCGTACCGCTGCACGTAACATCGCAGGTGAAATACCCATCACTGCGATTTGACGTAGGTTCAACAACACTTGGTCATCTGCTATCGCTAGCTCCAGAATAGCCTGTATGCCATTCGGCAAGGGTTGCAAAGGATCATCTAGCCCTGGAAAACTCCTGGGCGAACGGTGAAAGGCCAACACCAAACGCAAAATTTTGCGCAACACCACCTCATGGCTGTCGCCAGGGGCATCAGGAATAGGTGCCATCACCTCTGACACAGGATGATTCGCGGGCTGATGACTGACTTGGGAAGCTCCACGTGCAGTATCTTTGCCACCGGAAATCACTCTGAAACGTTCTTTCCCTTGAAGAAGATCATCACCGTCGTTTGATTCAAGATCGTCCGGTTGCGCCTGTGCCACCGCCTGATTCCATCCACTATCGGGAACCGCTCGATCCACATGACCATTATCGGGTATAACCGCAGGTGTTGGCGTCATTTCCCGCTGTGAAACCGAAGCCGAGTCACACAAACGCTCAAGTTCTGCCACTGCGGCAGGTGTTGTTTTTTCTGTCGTTTCGTCTTTTTCTTCGGCAGACTCAACAGACGCCTCAGCCCGCGCCACATCTTCGCTCAACGTCTCTCTTGGAATAGGAGTTCCCGATATCTCATTCTGTAGTTCATCGGTCACTTCCGCCAACAGCGCCTCGTCTATTTCATGCCGCTCCTCCAGGCTGCTAAACAACAGCACCCGGTCACACAACATATTGATGCGTCTAGGCACCCCTTCGGTGTACTCAAAAATGATCTCATAGGCACGACCCGTAAACTGCGGATCATTGTTCCAGCCTACGTGACGTAAACGGCTCTCGATATAATTTTGGCACTCATCCTCGCCCAATGAGCTCAAATGGTAATTGGCGATAACACGTTGGCGAAGCTGTTCAAGATCGGGATGATCCAGCATCTGCCGGAACTGTACCTGACCCAACAAGAAAGTTTGCAGCAGCGCTTGGCCACCCACTTGCAAATTGGAGAGCATGCGCAATTCTTCGAGAGAACGCGCCGGCAGATTCTGTGCTTCATCGATGACCAGGAGCACACGTTTTCGCTCACGTGAACGTGCCATGAAGAAGGCTTCGAGGGTTTTCAGCAGACCGGCTTTATTCTGACCTTCATAACGTAGACCAAAAGACGCCAGCACCATGCGCAGCATTTCGTCGGCTTCAAGTTGGGTGGTCGTCAAATGGGCAACGACCACATCCGATTGTTCCATGTCCCGCAACAGGATCTGGGCTAATGTGGTTTTCCCCGTTCCCGGAGCACCGGTGATGACAACAAAACCTTCGGACTGATTCAACCCATAACGAAGATAGGCCAAGGCCCGCTTGTGGCCACGACTCTCAAAGAAAAAACCAGGATCCGGGCTCAACCGGAAGGGTTTGGATCGTAAATGGTAATAATTCTCGTACACGCCGAATTCCCTTCAATCGTTGTTATCTGACCACTTATCGGCCGTGATTCCACACTCTTCAGCACGTTTCCCTATGCTGCTCTCAGCTAATTCAAGAGCCGCACAACGAGTCTGACCAGAGCATGCTCTGACTTGTGTATTGAAACCTATACATAATATCATTAAATTCCGCTTTTTACAGGTCAAAGCTAAGGCAGATTACCACTTTTTTCGGGAAAATTTCCCCACCATGAGAATCGGCAGCGTCTTCACGACAAAGGATAAAAACTATTCCACGTTACGCCACTTTTGCACCGCACGCACTCACCCCGTAAACTACCCATCAGGAATGAGTGAACAATCCTATCCTACAAGCACAACGGACACCTTCAATGCCCATCTCGCCACCTAAAAACAAGGCCATTTTAGTCACTGGCGGTGCCGGTTATATCGGCAGCCACGTTGTTCGCCAGCTCGGCGAAGCCGGTGAAACCATTGTGGTGCTCGATAATCTTTCCACCGGATTTAAAGAGTCTGTGCTTTTTGGCGAACTTGTTATCGGCGACACCGGTGACCAGTCTCTGGTTACGCAGATACTGAAAGAACACAACATTGGCGCCGTGATGCACTTTGCCGCACACACAATCGTCCCGGAATCTGTCTCTAACCCATTGAAATACTACGGAAATAATACCTGCAATTCACGCAGCCTGCTGGAATGCTGCTCTACCGCCGGAGTGGAACATTTCATCTTTTCTTCCACCGCGGCAGTGTACGGCATTCCCGAAGCTGAGCAGGTCGCGGAAGACACCCCCACCGCTCCCATCAATGCCTACGGCGGGTCAAAACTGATGACCGAGCAGATGCTCAAGGATCTTTCGTTTGCCACTAACCTGCGTCACGTTGCACTACGGTATTTTAATGTCGCCGGCTCCGACCCGGAAGGCCGCATCGGCCAATCCACCGTCGGTGCCACCCTGCTGATTAAAGTGGCCTGCGAGGCGGCCATCGGCAAACGCGACAAGATCTGTATTTTCGGCACGGATTACCCCACACCCGACGGTACCGGCATCCGCGATTACATTCACGTCGAAGACCTCGCCAGCGCACATTTGGCAGCCTTGTCCTACCTGCGCAAAGGTGGTGACTCCGTCACCCTCAATTGTGGTTATGGGCACGGTTACAGTGTGCGCGAAGTGCTGGACTCGGTGCAGCGCGTCCACGGATCGCCACTCAATATTGTTGAAGAACCACGCCGCGCCGGCGACCCGCCCCAGCTCATCGCCAAGGTAGAGCAAATTCATGAAAAATTTGACTGGGATGTAAAATATGACGATCTGGATTTTATCGTCAAAACTTCGCTGAAGTGGGAACAGAAACTGCTCGCACGGTCGAAATAACCCCCCCGCCCCGACTCACTATTTCCAGCAATGCAAGCCTAGGAGGCTGCCGGACTTAGGATGAATCTACTGCGGAAAATCCATTTTGGCCCATTTCTTCGATCCTTTTCGTTAAATAGTCGATCCTGAAAAACCCATATTCAACGGCTCTGTTGCCATTGCGCCA
>CAYNYJ010000129.1:0-3691 GCA_964401355.1 uncultured Ectothiorhodospiraceae bacterium
TGAGTGCTGAGTGCTGAGTGCTGAGTGCTGAGTGCTGAGTGACTGGAGCCATGGATGGGCGGGATTGAGAGATTTGAGGATTTGATTGCCTGGCAGGAGGCCAGGGAGCTTACCAAACTGATTTATTTCGCTAGCGGAAGCGGTGGATTTGCGAAGGACTGGGGGTTAAAAGATCAGATTCGACGTGCCAGTGTTTCTATTTATGTCGAACGTGGCAGAAGGTTTTGATAGAGCAGGGCGCGCTGAATTCCGACAGTTTTTGGTGATTGCCAAAGGCTCGTGCGCAGAAGTAAGAGCGCAACTTTATGTCGCGTTGGATGTTGGATATTTAAGCAAGAAACAATTTGAAGAGCTATTTTCATTAGCTGAGGAAACAGGACGGATCATAAACGGCCTTAGAGCCTCAATAGCAAGGCCAAAGGGCAAGGCGAGATAACTGAGGCCATATGTTTTACTGAGTCCTTAGCACTCAGCACTAGATTTTCATCCCTTGAGGGGCGCTGCAGCGGGGCTTTCATTACAACCGCCAGGCTCAGGAGATGTCATTAAAAGTAGTAACGGTGCTCATTTAACTTTTTAGGGATTTTTAAGTTCGTCATTCTGGCGCATGCCAGAATCCAGAAGGCGCACAAGCGCGTTGGACTCTGGCTTATACCTGCTGGGTATACACAATAGTGTGACGGAAGAAACTTAAGAGACCTCCCTTTTGATAATGCAAAAAGGAGAATGACTATGAACGCTGTTATAGATTCCAGTTTTACCGATTACAAGGTCGCCGATATCGGTCTGGCCGAATGGGGCCACAAGGAAATCGCCATTGCCGAAACCGAGATGCCGGGCCTGATGGCCCTGCGTGAAGAGTTCGGCAAGGATCAACCCCTTAAGGGTGCCCGTATCATGGGCAGCCTGCACATGACCATTCAAACCGCCGTGCTGATCGAAACCCTGATTGTTTTGGGTGCCGAAGTACGCTGGGTGTCGTGCAACATCTATTCCACCCAGGATCACGCCGCTGCTGCCATCGCCGTGCAGGGTATTCCGGTGTATGCCTGGAAGGGCGAAACCATTGAGGAATACTGGTGGTGTACCGAGCAGGCCTTTAACTGGCCCGATGGCAAACAGCCCAACATGATTCTCGATGACGGTGGTGATGCCACGTTGCTGGTGCATAAGGGCGTTGAATTCGAGAAAGCGGGTGCCGTGCCGGATGCCAAAGACGGTGACAACGAAGAATATGTTGCCATTCTTGAGGTGCTGCGTCGTAACTTGCCCACGGATAATACCAAGTGGACGAAGATGGCGGAAAGCATTCAGGGCGTGACCGAAGAAACCACTACCGGCGTACATCGTTTGTATCAAATGGTGGAGGCCGGCGAATTGTTGTTCCCGGCCATGAATGTCAACGATTCGGTGACCAAATCCAAGTTCGATAATCTGTACGGCTGCCGCGAATCCTTGCTGGACGGCATCAAGCGTGCGACCGACGTAATGATCGCCGGCAAAATTTGCATCGTGTTGGGTTACGGCGACGTGGGCAAAGGTTGCGCGCAGGCCTTCCGTGGCATGGGTGCCACCGTGTGGGTAACGGAGATTGACCCGATTTGCGCGCTACAGGCCGCGATGGAAGGCTATCGCGTGGTGGACATGAACGAAATCGCCAGTCAGGGTGATATCTTCGTCACCACCACCGGCAACTTTGATGTTATCGACCACGACCACATGGTCGCCATGAAAAACGAGGCCATCGTCTGCAACATCGGCCACTTTGATTCCGAGATCAACATCGCCTCACTGGAAAAATACGAGTGGGAAGAGATCAAGCCACAGGTGGATCACGTTATCTTCCCCGACGGCAAGAAAATCATCGTCTTGGCCAAAGGCCGCCTGGTAAACCTGGGTTGCGCCACCGGCCACCCCAGCTTCGTGATGTCTGCCTCGTTTACGAATCAAGTGTTGGCGCAAATGGAATTCTTCAACGACGACAGCAACCAATACGAGAACAAGGTCTACGTCTTACCCAAAACTCTGGACGAAAAGGTCGCACGGCTGCATCTGGAAAAAATCGGCGTGAACCTCACCACCCTGTCGCAAGAACAGGCGGACTACATTAATGTACCCGTGGACGGGCCTTACAAGCCGGGGCACTATCGCTACTAGGAATCGCTACTAGGAATCGGTAATTAGGGCCATCACTAAGATAACCGCATTTCTCCCTCTCCCCTCTGGGGAGAGGGCTGGCGTGAGGGGCGCTTAGGCACGTGGGTCATTGCCCACCTGCGTAGCTGGCTAAAAATGCAAATGGTGGGCAGTGCCCACCCTACGATCTGTATCTGAACTTATGCAATCTCAAAAAAAATACTCCCCCACATTCAGTATCGAATTCTTTCCTCCAAAAACGGAAGAGGGAAAAATCAAACTGCGTAAAACCAGAGAAAAACTGGCCACACTCAATCCGGCCTATTTTTCGGTCACCTATGGCGCGGGTGGCAGCACCCAGCAGGGCACGCTGGATACCGTGCTGGAAATCAAAAAGGCCGGCAATGATGCCGCGCCACACCTGACCTGTATCGGCTCCACCAAACAAAGTGTGCGCGAACTGTTGCAAATGTATATCGATAACGACATTCACCGCATCGTCGCATTGCGCGGCGACATGCCCTCGGGCAGCCATGACATGGGCGAGTTGCGCTATGCCAACGAGCTGGTGGAGTTCATTCGTGCCGAGAGCGGCGATCACTTCCATATCGAAGTCGCAGCCTATCCGGAATTCCACCCCCAGGCCAAAAATGCCGCCGCGGATCTTGAGCATTTCAAACGCAAGATTGACGCCGGTGCCAATAGCGCCATCACCCAGTATTTTTACAGCGCCGATGCCTATTTTCGCTTCGTCGATGATTGCGAAAAAGTGGGCCTGGATATCCCCATCGTCGTTGGCATCATGCCCATCACCAATTACCAAAACCTGGCGCGTTTTTCCGACATGTGCGGTGCGGAAATTCCGCGCTGGATACGCAAACGTCTGGAAGACTTTGGTGACGACAAGGACTCGCTGCGCGCATTCGGCCAAGAGGTCACCACGCAGCTGTGTCAAACCCTGCTCGAACAAGGCGCTCCCGGGCTGCATTTTTACTGCATGAACCAGGCTGAACCCACCGGGAATATTTGGCGTACGCTGCAACTGACGGACTGAGCCCTTCCTTTTGACCGCTCAATTAATGTGGGATTTAATATGCGCATCGTTCAACCCATGCTCCACGAAGAAATCTACTACCGTATCTTCAGGTTCATCGAGGCCCAGCCCAACATCAGTCAGCGTCAACTGATCCCGGCCTTCGCCGATGGCGAAGCCATGAAATAGCGATGTGTTTTGCCACTTTAACAACGTTGCATCACAGCTGTCCCGTTAACGCCTTAATCGTCATGCCGGCGCATGCCGGTATCCAGAAAGTCGTTGAACCACCACCAAAAGTAGGCGCTCTTAGGCGATCACTGGATTCCGGCATGCGCCGGCATGACGGGAAGAGGTTGCCCATATTCATGTCTCCAATTCTACTGAATAACCTATACACTACGTGTGTAGCCAGTTGCAGCAGAACAAGATTCGCGTTAACGGGACATATATGGACCCACCCCGTTTTGCAGACATATATTCGACCTATCGTCGGTATCTTCTGATACCTGGCCCTGATGG
>CAYNYJ010000130.1:0-3670 GCA_964401355.1 uncultured Ectothiorhodospiraceae bacterium
AAGCTTTGTTACCCTGGAATGTGAATTTGCAAGGTGGGGTTTGCTGAGCGCTTACAAGCAAATAGCATCAGGCTGGCTGCCAAAATCAGGGCTGCGCGCAAAACTGCAAAATTCTTCATCGTGGGTATTTCCGAAGATGGGTAGTACGTGAGGAAATTCGGCGCACAACTGACGGCCGGACAACCGGAACAAGTGCGGGCCGGGGCCAGACAAAATGGGGAAATATCTCAGAGAGGAACGAACAAGAACCGTTTGTCACACATTTCACAACATCAACAATACGCACAGACTGAATTCTTTTGGTGATCCCGCTGCCATAGGATTTATATCCCGTAGGCCGGTAACTTTGCGCCCCTTGCCTTTCAGCCAAGAGTTGCCTTTTTCAAAATTGATTGCGAAAACTTGCCACAGATAAAACGCACCAAAACCGAAACTGTGACCGAATCCGCAATTGCTATGTCGTCTAGCTCACATAAACCTTTACTAAAAAGTAATGCTGGACGGCATTTTCGTCACAGAACAATGAACAGAGGAATCAATATGCCAAGCTATCACTTATATGATTATTGTTATACAAATATACGATTAGCAGAAATTCAGCCACTTTATAGAGTGCAAACCAACTGGATTGACTCAAAGTGAACAAAAATAACATTTTTTGTCCAATTTCCTTGACATTATTTAGCCACCCACCACAATCAGGATTAGGCTGGATTATCGAAGAACCAGGAGCCGTTGTTCGCCAGCAGTTCAGGTGCACCGCGCTTAGCCACAACAACAATAAATACAAATATGGTGGAAATATGAACAGGAGGGGAGATGAGCGAAAAAGGATTTACCTGTCAGCAAGTGATGAATATCACTAAGCTCAGCCGGCGCCAACTCGGTTACTGGCGCAAAACCGGCCTGGTCACTCCCCTGCAACACACCAGTGGCGGCCATGCCCGGTATTCCTTTGCTGACCTTTTGGCGCTAAAGACCGCTAAAAAACTCATCGACACAGGTCTTTCCGTGCAGCGTATTCGCAAATGTATTACGGCTTTGACCCACTTTCTACCCTCTTGTAAAGCACCGCTCACCGAACTTTCGCTGGTTGTCACCGGCGATGTGATTTTGGTTTTACATCGAGATACAGCCTTTGAAGCACTGACGGGGCAAGAATGGATTTACCCCGTTGCAGAATTAATGCGAGAGGCTGAAAGAAGCCGAGGCATCATGGAACCAGAACAGAGTGAGTTATTCACAAGCTGGGAAAACGATGATAATGGAGGCAAAGTGAAATCTTTTGGCTAGTAAAACCCCTGGCCACAGACACAAAAAAAGGTAATAGGAATCTGAACCGCAACGCCATGCTCAAATATATGGAGATGCATTTTACTCCACCAATGCAATGGCGAAGTTCAGACAAACCGGGAGGTTTTATGAATATAATTGCAATAGCAAATCAAAAAGGCGGTTGTGGTAAAACCACGACGGCCATCAATTTAGCAGCCAGTTTAGGAGAAAAAGGTCTTCGCACTTTACTGGTCGATGCCGACCCGCAAGGACATGCATCGCTGGGTTTAGGGCAACGCCGGCAAGATGAACCAGGCCTCTACGAGGTTTTCGCTTTGGATTTCCCCATCACCGAAGTAATTGTCACCCATGTTTCACCCGGCGTTGACCTGATTCCAGCCACTATTTCACTGGCTGCAGTTGAACACGTACTCTCCGACATGCCCAAACGGGAACGTCAACTCAGCGACCACTTGCAACAACTGAAGTCGATCTACGACTACGTGATCATCGACTGTCCACCCGCATTAGGATTACTGTCGATCAACGCCATTCGTGCTGCCAGCCGCATTATTGTACCCATCGATATGAGTCTGTTTTCCATCGACGGCATCGAACGGCTGAGTGAGACCGTGGATCTGGTCGCGCAAAAATACCAGCTAAGCATCGAAATTAACATGTTGCCGACGTTGGTTGATAAACGCACCCGCCTTTGCCGAAAATTTTTGCTGGGAATGTGGGAACGCTACCAGGACAATGTATTGTCCTCCATGGTGCACCACACAGTGCGCCTCAAAGAAGCAGTTTGCGCAGGCCAGGCAATCATTCACTTCGACAAAAAATCAATTGCTGCAAAAGACTATCGAGATCTCGCCAATGAGGTTATTCAGCGATCTACTGATGAAAAAGCCTTTATAGAGCAGGAAGCATCCTGGTTAACAGAACAACTCGATGCAACCCACTCACTTCCTGATGAAGTACTTTTAGAAGATGTCGCAGCGCTATCCTCACAAAAAAATACCGATGACGATACTGATAACTCTGATTTAAGTGGCCCAACTTTGATCGAAGATTTGCCACAAACCCCGTCACAAAATAACAATACATTAACCGCGGCAGACCCGAAGCATTCACTTCATCGGGTTGAACTCAGCTATAAAAACTATCTGAATCGCGACCTGAAAATTGCGGGAGAATTTAATGACTGGATTCCCGATGAAGGTATCGAAACCGTCGAAGAAAACGGAACAATATACAAGATATTTTTTGCCCCAGCGGGAGAATATCAGTATCGGTTGGTCATTGATGGAAAATGGCGAAATGATCCAACAAACCCTGATCAGATATTGAATCCACTAGGCATTCATAATTCTATGCTGCGTGTTGGTGACAAACTACATACCCATACATTCAAAATACCACAATAATTTTCCAACCAATAAAAAAACTAAAAATAATCATTGCCTAAGGTAACCTGACAACATGTCAAAAACAATAAACAAGGAATCGATGACAGGTATCATCAGATCAAAACATCGTCTATCCGAAATCAGCCATCACTTTTTAAGTGAAGAAAATCAACGCTCGCCAACATGGAAAAACACGTCCACCATCCCGGTACTGCTGGGCTCAAAACATGATGACTATATTGTTTATGAATTAAACCGTGCTTTTAATCGAAAAAACAGTAGTAGCATGGTTTTGAATATTGAGAACCGATCTCCCACACCAGGCATGTTATCCATCCCACCCGCATCTTCCGGGGGCAACCCTGAAAACATGGCAATGCCTGATTTATGTTTGGTGCCCATCACTTCACCATCGACGACATTGGCTCTAAAAAGCGATCGTTTCATCATCGCAGTACATACTTCGTTAAGCGGGGTTCGCATTGCCTATGACCAATTGGCATTCATGGCTTCATTAGAAACTGACTTTACTGTTTGTGTCATCATGCTGGGAGCAAAAGACATTAAGGATGCAAAACGCTTTTTTGGATTCCTCTGCGACAGCGCTCAATCTTTATTGGCGCTCGAACTGGAATGCGGCGGTTTCTTGCTGCAAGACAATCACAACATTTCGAATGAAAATAGTGGCGTTAAACAGCATTCAGATGTCAGCCCTATCGCCACTGACTTGGAGGGTGTCGCTGAAGGAATACTACGAAAATTCACACCGCGCTCCAAACGCCCCTTGCCAAGCTCTCTCGCAACTCCTGCCCAGCCTACCGGATTGCTTCGTTAAGGCTCAGGCACTGAATATTTTCTTTTCTTTCATTTCCCCAACAATTCACATCAACGCTTATCTTTTCGGGAACTTTTAATTAAGTCGGAACCACATCATTTACTAACAAGTCACTAATAATGAATACTACTCATGTTACTTAAATCCACCG
>CAYNYJ010000131.1:0-3546 GCA_964401355.1 uncultured Ectothiorhodospiraceae bacterium
TTCCCCCAAAATAACGGACTAATTTATTGAGAGGCATAGAGCCTTTCAAATTCCACAGGGCTGAGATAGCCCAAATAAGAATGCCTTCGCTGTCGATTGTAAAACACCTCGATATATTCAAACAAACTTTGTTTAGCCTGTTGTTTTGTTCGGTAGTCTTGGTGATCCACCCATTCGGTTTTTAACGTGCCAAAGAAACTCTCTGCCACAGCGTTATCCAAACATTCACCTTTGCGACTCATACTGCCAATCAAGCCGTTATCGATCAATAACTGACGATAGTCACCAGAAGCATACGTACTGCCCTGATCAGAGTGCACAATAACATCACGGGTTTTACCCCTGCGCCAAACCGCCATGGTTAAGGCATCAATCACTAACTGACGATTGTTTTTGTCACCCATTGCCCAGCCAATCACTTGGCGTGAAAATAAGTCCAGGACTACCGCCAGATACAACCAGCCCTGGCGGGTGGCAATAAATGTGGTATCGGATACCCAGGCCTGATTCTTCTGCTGAGTATAAAAATTCTGCTCTAAATAATCAGGGGCCGGTGCCAAGGTATTAAGGTATTCTTCGAATCCGTGGTGATCACAAACTTCCTTGCCGTTTTAGCTTGTATATCCGCACGTTTCATCAACCGCGCAACACGATGAATACCCACCACTTCCCCCGATGTCAGTAAGTCTTGATGAATACGGGGAGAACCGTAAATGCCATGGCTGGCTTTATGGAAACACTGGATTTTGGTCAGTAACCGACGATTGGTCTTTGCTCGGTTACTCTCTGGCCGAAACCGCCAATCATAATAGCCGCTGGTAGATACACCGAGCACCTGGCAGAGCAGAAGGATGCTATAACTATTGCTTTGTTGACGGATAAACGCGTACTTCACTTGAGTTCTCTGGCAAAGTACGCGGCGGCCTTTTTTAAAATATCAACCTCTTCTCTGAGCTGATTATTTTCTTGCTTTAAGGTCGTTAGCTCACTTTGTTGCTCTTTAACAGGTCGGCCCCGTTTGTTGGGAAATGCTTCGCCACCTTTAGTGCTTAACTGTTCTTTCCATTTGTAGAGCTGATTGCGACGAACACCAAGTTCCATGGCAAGTTCAGACGCTGACCTACCTGACTCATCCATCAAGCGAACGGCTTCAATCTTAAACTCACGGGTATAGGTGTTATAGGGTTTTCTTTTGCTTGTCATTGGGATACTCCTTCGCGACATTGTCGCTTATTAAAAGTATCCGTTAAACTAGGGGAGCTTCAACCTGACCCCTTGATTTCCTGATCTATTTGATTGTGGGTTTACAGCCAGTCTAATCTTTTCCAAGTATTCCCTTTCCTCGTCACCAAAAGAATCAGTAAAATAATGCAATATAGTAGACCCTGAACAGCAACCAGTCCCATCAGTGCCATATTGAACAATTAAAAAATCTCTTCCCACAGTGAATTGTAAGCCTAAATTTTGTAAAGAAGATCTTACAACACCCTCATTGTTTTGAACTCCCTTTATAGATTCTACTAATCGATATTGAGCTTCTACAATTCTATACCTTTCATCTGGGTCAATTATTTTTGCACTGATTATAGTTGCTATAAATATATCGCTAGCACTATTCACATCAATTTCCATTGTAACTCCAGAAACTATAACCGGATTTACATTTGGATTATATTCTGAGGCTTGTTGTAAATTAGACTCAGTGCTTCTCGTACAAGACACTGCCATAATCAGTAAACAACAAAATAGATATCGCATAAATATTTCAGCCTTACTATTCATATCCAATATTAGTGAAAGCATCAAGAACTTCATTTCCAAACTCATCAGCAAGTCTTTCCGCTTCCTGACGCAATTCCAGTCCTTTAATACCTGGAGTAAGCGAACTATGGCCACGATTATACAAATTTTTATTTGTAGACTCTAGATGTGCATACTCATGCCCAATCAGCCAAACTGCACCTTCTAGACTGACTCCTAGAGTAGGTTTAAAAATAGTTATCCCTGTGTCGTTTGTAATATCAGCCTCAGCATTTCTATTTGGATTATCAGATGAAGTTTCAGCAAACTTAGTGTGAACATCAAATGCTGAGTTATCCAATCCACCCAAATACTCTTCCTCTATCCAACCCGTATCTACTAACTCGTTGTCATGTAAATATTCAATAATGCCCTCGGCCAACCTGATATTAATTGTAGATTGAACTATACCACCTCCACTTCGATCTAATTTTCCTGTTTGTCCAGGATTTATACCTATTCTTACGGTAATTGAATTATCAGCGTCAACATTAGGGGTTACACTAGCCGAATCTCCCCCATAACCTCCATCTTCTCCAGCTGAATTTCTCGGAACTAATAATACCTCTACCATAGTATTAGGAAGCATTGATGCATCCACAACAGTCACTTCACAATCAAAACTGCAAGCTCCAGTATCTTTAGTACCTGAATCAAATACCCCAGCATAGGACCAAGACCCGTTCCCGCTAAATGACCAAGTGAAGCTAGAATAACGACGCGCTCTAGAAGCGGTGGCTGAATCAATATAATACCCCGTTGGATCAGTATACTTCAGCGGGTTATTCATCACATAACTATACCGATTATAGTTCTGCGAATTCATCGGATCTTGCAACATCGGATCAGGCGAAGCCATTCTAGCTAGCTGCGGATCATAAATACGCCCATTCATATGGATAATATTCACATCATCTAAATGCTCATGCCCGGTATAGCCCCGCACTTCTGTTGGGGTGGCTGCTGCACCTATCCAATCAATCGCATCTCGGCGTTTGCCGAACACGTCATAAGCCATCCATTCGATATTACTGCTGCCACTGGCACCATCAACAATCGCGGTAATAGACCCTAAGTGATCCCGATGCAGATAACGGTTTTCAACACTGCCTGAACCGGTGTCTTCATCATCCAATACAATGGCAATCACCGAGCCATTCACATAGACATTTAACTTATGGTCTTCTGCCCCGCCGTTGTATTCGGTTCTTGTATACAGGCTTTCAACATAAATAGTGACATCATCACCACTGCCGTCATTGGCGGTGTGCTGGTACCGTGCTCTATCCGGCCCATATTCAAACGCATGATCAACGGCGCCCTGGGTGATACTTGCTACTTTGTCATAAGAATTCCAGGTCATGGTGCGGCTGTTACCCCCAGCATCACCGGTTAACAGATTACCATTGGTGTCATAGCTAAAGTTCTGCGTAGTCGTCCCATCATTCAGGCTGGTCAAGGCATGCGTACCGGCATTACCGGTCATCGCATAGCTCATAGAGCTAGACGTCAATGTGGTGATATCGCTCTTATGTGTCAAAGAGCCCAGATCGTCATAATCGAAGTCAGTAACATCAACCGCGTCAACACCGTTATTTACACTGGCACTGGTCAGCCTATTAAAGTCATCATAGGTGAAGGTTTCACTGACAGCCCTTAACAGGTCTGAACGCATGCTCATGTTGCCCAAGGCATCATAGCTGTACACCAGGTTCTGGATGTCTTCAGTACCACTGTTATCACGTG
>CAYNYJ010000132.1:0-3433 GCA_964401355.1 uncultured Ectothiorhodospiraceae bacterium
TGACGACCGGGATTTTAAAAAGAAGCAGTATCCTTTTCAGGCGACTGGGTAGTAACTAACATTCGACACAATCCCTCCGTGTGTTCAGGCAAGGAAAAACATCCATGAAACGAATCCATACCCCGACCGTATTACTGTTAGGTTGCGCCTTGGCATACGGTCAGACCCTCGCGTCAGACTGAACAAACGCGTTAACATCAGCGGTTGCCAGTGCCAATTACAACAGCACCGATGATGCGCCCTCCCTTCAACGGCGAAGACAATATTGGACGTGATGACCAAGATAGTTGGTCAGGCACCCGCATGGAACTCATTTTCAACGCCAAGGTCAACAAACGCCTGAGTTTCGCCACCCAGCTGTTTGCCTCCAAGGCAAAAAAGACTCTGTGCTACACGTCGACGGGGCCTTCACCGATCTGAGCCTGCGCACCGGCAAGATCAAGTTCCCGGTGGGACTGGTCAACGAATACAGCTCCTTGGGCTATGCCATGCCCTGGATCACGGCACCGGTGGTGATTTATTCCGAGTTGGGGCCGCCTAACGGCCCGCAGATGACTCGCAAGGGCTATACCGGGGCCAGCCTGCTGAGCAACACGAGTGCCGGGGACTGGACTCTGGGTGCCGATCTGTTCGCCGGCGAAATCGCACTGGAAGGCACAAACGTGCGTGAAATGAGCGGCCTCAGCCTAACGGCCGACTGGGACGATACGATGCAATTACAGCTCTCCGGCTATGAAGGCACCATGCGCATCGCCGACCCCATGACGCCCATGATGATCATGATGAATGGCGTCAAACATTCGGGGCTACAGTTCGGCATCAAGGCGGACCGGAACGACATCATCGTTTATACCGAACACGTCAACATCACCATGGGTAATCTCGACATGATGAAGGCCACCAGCTAGTACACCACCGTCGGCTACCGCATCGGCAACCTGCTACCGCACCTCACCTACCAGCGCTACGAGCAGGGCAAGGGCAGCATCCAGAAGGACGGGCAAACCATTACCACCCTGGGACTGCGCTGGGATTACCAGCCCGGGGTTGCACTCAAGGCCGAAATGTCGCAGGTCGAGACCAAAAAAGGGTTTGGACTGTTCCCTCAAGGCAGCTCCCCCGACGCAACCGTCAACATGATTGGCTTTGCCATCGACACCGTTTTCTAGGAAAGACCACCATGAAAAAAGTCAATGCAAGCCTGACCGCCGCCAGCGTCGCCCTGTTTGTTGGCATGAACATCAGCAGCGCAGCGCTGGCCGAGATCGCCATCATCGCCCATCCCAAACCCGGGGCCGACGCGCTTACCGCCAAGGCCGCCAAAAAACTGTTCCTGGGCAAGACCAAATCCGTGCCGAGCATGGACAGCATCACCCTGGTGGCCACGGGCATCATGCGCTCCATCAAGGCGGTATCGAGCAACTTGCGGGAAATCGCCAGCGGCGAAGGGGATCTGACCCGAATGGCGCTAAGTTAAGGGTGTTTTGCAACATATCTACTCCTGTGTTTTACCTCTCTCATTTCGTGTCTCGGCGCGGTCATAAGCTGGAATGGTTTGGGCCTTCGTTTAACGGCTATGGGCTCACGCCTTCCCGGTCGTTCTGGAACAGAATTTTTGGCTGTCGACTCATAAAGCAATGTAACTAATCGGATACGATCGTGCCGGGTTATTTTGCTTTGGTTTAGATGTGGCTCCCACTTCCTTAACGCTTGCACACTACCTTTAAAACTGATTCGACGTACTTTCGCATTGTTTTTCTTTGCGGCCTCGCACATGAGGCTGCGAATACAATTGTAAACAATCAAGTGCATCATGATTTCTTTGCGCACCATGTCGGGTGTTTTACAGCGCAGAATGTCCATACCCATGGTGGTTTTGATATCCCGAAAAAATAACTCAACATCCCAGTGCTGGAGATACAAATCAGCAAGCTCACTGGCGGGATATTCTACGGCATCTAGCAAGGTGGTAATAATATGAAACGTGGTGACTCTGAAGCCGGGTTGATTGATGGTGACTTTAATCTGCCGAAGCAAAAGCGTTGCCGGTAAGCTTTCCCAGTCTTCTAGCGAATAACTGGATGCTTTACGCCTGACCGGTTTTTTCCATTCGATAAGCAGGTCATCATCACCCAGTATTTTTATAGATCCAGCCGCAGTCACAGACGTACGCCGAGCGAGTGTGATAACGGAATCAACCCCTCTATCCATAAACTTGGCAATATCAAAATAGCTACAAAACCCCTTATCTCCAAGGAAAATATCACCGACTTTAAACGTATCCCATTGCTTGCGTAACAGTGGCAGTTCGTGACTTCTTTTGTTACCGATTTCATGGCTAAGTAAGACGCCGGTTCGCAAGCAGAAACACGCACAGATGTTAGCGCGAGGAAATCTACAGCCCGGTTTTTGGCTGCTTTGTTGTGGCCACACACGCTGATTTTCAGGCGTATCAGGCATGCTGACGCCGGTGCCATCAACAACAACAACTCGCCGACTTTTTAGGTGTTCTTTATCCGTTACCGGCCGAATCTGATCAGAGGTATCCTGGAGTATTGCCTTCATACTCAGAAGGTCAAAATTCTTCCGTGCTTGGCAGTAAGCTGCCGTTGATGAAGACCGCAGCGGTAGAGACTTCATTGCAGCAAATGCCTGGAGCTTTCGAACAACCTCCTGACAGCCACCATCAGAATCCAATACCTGAGAAAAGAAAGCCCAGAAAATATTTTCTTTACTGAAAAACCGCCGGCGACTGAGTGCCCCAGATGCTGTTGGGCGGAGGTGTTGATTAGAAATGAATTGACCAAAACATTCCCCCAGTTGGCTGAACGATTTTTTTCTCACCTGTTCCATTTTATCAGCCAGTAACTGTTGGGCTGAACGAGGCTTTCGGCGGAGTGTAGGGAGATGGAAATTTGGAAACAATGGTGTAGGATTTTGCATAGCAAATTATCTCATATCCCACCTTTTTGTGGTTCCTTTTTTTTCATGTTAAAGCCCCCTTAACTTAGCGCCATTCGAGTTTGACCCTATTAATTAATTCATTGATTGACCGTTTTTTCAATAAACCCATGATTTATTTTTATGAAGTAAATTACAATTTTCGTATTCTGAGGCACCACCACAAATAGACGCCCCTGGGCGGAATTTAGGTGGCTGCATTAGGCAATGCAGAAACTGACTATCTTATTTTTTAGGCGTAGACGAAAAACACGAGTTCATGAGCAAGCTATAAGTTTCCTGGAATATCCCATTGAATGCGATATCACTTTTAAAAAACAAAGAAAAGATACGCACAAAATGAACAGTTCGGAACGAAAATATCCTGTGTGATATCTCTCAAAATGTCTCATTTTTCCATTCACTACCCAGCACAAATTACGTGAATTCAATTTGTAAGTGCAACTCTGACTCACGGTAAGAGGGCAAGCTG
>CAYNYJ010000133.1:0-3413 GCA_964401355.1 uncultured Ectothiorhodospiraceae bacterium
CACGAAGCAATGAAATAGCGATGTGTTTTGCCACTTAAACAACGTTGCATATCAACGTTAACGAGACAGCACTGAGTAGAAATATAAATATATTAGCCACAGAGGTCACAGAGAACACAGAGTCGGCGAAAACCGAAACCCATCTCTGTGCCCTTTGTGGCAAATAAAGTTTTAGGGGAATCAAAGCATGTCCGAATTAAAAAATGACCGTTTCCTTCGCGCCTTAAATCGCGAATCCGTAGACGTCACTCCGGTGTGGATGATGCGCCAAGCGGGCCGCTATCTGCCCGAGTATCGCGCCACCCGCAAAAAGGCCGGCAGCTTTATGGACTTGTGCCGCAATGCCGAACTGGCCTGTGAAGTGACCATCCAACCACTGGAACGCTACCCGCTGGACGCCGCGATTTTATTCTCCGACATCCTCACCATTCCCGATGCCATGGGTTTGGGTTTAACGTTCAACACCGGCCACGGCCCGCAGTTTGATCGCCCGGTGCGCAGCGCAGCGGACGTGAAAAACCTGCCCATCCCCGATCCCGAAGGCGAACTGCAATACGTGATGAACGCAGTGCGCACCATTCGCAAAGAACTCGACGGCCGCGTGCCGCTGATCGGTTTTTCCGGCAGCCCGTGGACGCTCGCCACCTACATGGTGGAAGGCGGTGGCACCAAAGAATACGGCCACATCAAAGGCATGATGTTCGACCAGCCGGAAACCTTGCACCTGCTGCTCGACAAACTGGCGAAGTCTGTCATCGCCTATCTCAACGGACAAATCGCCGCAGGCGCGCAATGCGTGCAGATTTTTGATACCTGGGGCGGCGTACTCACCCCGCGTGATTATCAGGAATTTTCACTGAACTACATGCAACAAATCATCGACGGCCTCACCCGCGAAGCCGATGGCCGCAAGGTGCCGGTGATTCTGTTCACCAAGGGCGGCGCACGATGGTTGGATAAAATGGCCGCCACCGGTGCCGACTGCCTCGGTGTGGACTGGACCATCGACCTCAGCGACGCGCGCGCTATGGTTTCTAAAGACGGCGGACAACAAATCGCCCTGCAAGGCAACATGGATCCGTGCATTCTCTACTCCAATCCGGAACGCATCCGCGAAGAAGTGGGCAACGTACTGGCCAGCTACGGCAAAGGCAACGGCCACATCTTCAACCTCGGCCACGGCATTCATCCGAAGATTGACCCGGAAAATGTCGGCGCGTTTATTAATGCCGTGCATGAACTGAGTGCCCAATACCACAAATAAGGCACCACAAATAAAACCCTGTAGGTTGGGGTGAGCAAAGCGAACCCCAACAATGCCCGCGTCGATAAATATTCGACGTTGGGGTTCGTAAACACACCCCAACCTACGGACTAAATCAGGCGCGAAAGGATTCGTTTCTTCGCGCCTTTTTCATGTCCAATTTATAGCAAATATACAACTACAATTTTTAACCTCCACTTATCTCCCATTCCATTTCACACTTTTCACTTTTACAGGCAACAACATGCACCGAACTTTCCTCCGCGCATTTATCCTCGCACTCACCTTCTGTGGCACCGCCGCTTTTGCCCACGAAGAAAAACAGGACAACACTTGGTGGTGGGAAGACAACTGGTGGAACGAAGGCGTGATCAAGGCACCACAGAATCACTCACTCAAAATCACCACTGATAGTTATGAGCGCAACAACGTCGACATCCCCTACAGGGTGATACGCCCCGACGACGACAAGGCGTACCCTGCCGTGCTGTTTCAACATGGACGACGCGGACTGGACGGCCTCGTCAAGCGTCACGCCAAACGCCTCGCCGCGCGCGGCTTTGTGGTACTCGCCGCCGACATTTACGGCGCGCACTTCATGGGCACTCACCCCATCGAACACGATTACGAACTGGAAAAAGACGTCAACGCCGCAGTCGATATATTGCTCGCCCGCGACGACATCAGCACCACGAAAGCCTGCATCTACTCGCACACCCGCGGCGGTTACTACTCACTCAAAGTCGCCACCACCTTCAAACGTCAGGAAAAAGAACTGGCCTGCTACGTCTCCTACTACCCACACCTGCAAGACCCCAACGCCCCCGAAGCCATGCAAGTCTACGGCTACGCCAAGGAAATCGATGACCTCATCCTGCCAACCCTAATCTTCATCGGCGATGAAGAACAATACCAACGCCGCCGCGTCATCGAGACCAGCATCAAAGTGCTACAGGAAAAAGGACGCGATGCCCGCCTGATCATCTACCCCGGCGTCGGTCGCGGCTTCGACTTCCGCCCAGAGCATGTTCGTACCTTTGCCGATGATCTCGCCAGCAAAGATGCCGTGCAGCGGGCAGCGACGTTTATTCGCAAAAACTTGGCGGAGCACGCTGTTACAGGGCGTTAATCCACTTATTTTAAGCTACCCATCAACGGTCTCTAACAAAAAAGGGCGTGCAGGAACTATCCTGCACGCCCTTTTTTGTGATTTCTATTTTGTAGTTTTGCGATTCAGTGTCGTTAACTTTAGTGACCTTATATAAATCAATCAAGCTCGCCCTTAATTGATCGTACGCTTTAACCCGCCCCCATTGATAATCCTTGTCATTAGAAGTCATAGATCAAAAGTATGTCAGCATTGACATACTTTTGAGTGCTTTTAAGTTAAATTAAACTGATAAATGTGGAATCTACCAGAAAGGGTGGCATAATAAATCAACCATAATAACAACAACTTATGGGATTATAGTGCTTTCTAACAGCTTGGATTATTGGACTTACTCAGAAACCATCAAGTCAGTCCCCTTAATTCTTTGATAAAAGCAAAAAAAGAGTAACATTTGGTTGCTTTGCAAGCTAAAAGCTGACTACAAATCAAGCATCTTAAATATTGCAAAATTTGCTATATTTATTGAACGTAATAGAAATATACTGTACTGATTATATTAAGACAGCCATTAGGTAAACAGTTGCATATGACAAAGATAACAGAATGAGCCTGCCCAACAAGCTTAAAGATGATGCCATTGTTGAAGCGTTATTTGAGGTGCGTTTTAACTCCAACGATGTGGGCGAAGTTATAATTGGGCGTCTCAGCGATAGCGATTTTCTAAACGGTTTCACTACAAAACGATTAGGCGCTGCCGATATTCCCATTTCGATTAGCGAATCAAATCCAACCCTACGCTTCAACCCTACTCTCGAAGCTCGCAGTGAAGATGAACGAACTGCTATTCGTATAGGGTCACATGTTTTATCTTACCATGCGTACGATCCTTATCCAGGGTGGGATAATTTTGGCGATAAATTAAAGAATTTAACCTCAGTACTTTTCGAAAAAAGTACTGACCTAAAAATAGAACGTTTAGGTTTAAGATCACTGCTGTCCCGTTAACGAGTAAGTAAAGAGGCCTGATTCACCCATGAT
>CAYNYJ010000134.1:0-3225 GCA_964401355.1 uncultured Ectothiorhodospiraceae bacterium
GACGACCGGGATTTTAAAAAGAAGCAGTATCCTTTTCAGGCGACTGGGTAGTAAAGGGCTTATTTTACGTGGTGGACGTCTTGTATTTTCCTGACCAGTCGCTGTGGAAAAATTCACCCCGCGGTTTGTCGATACGCTCATAGGTATGAGCACCAAAATAATCACGTTGTGCCTGTAACAGGTTGGCGGGCAGAGTGGCGCAACGATAGCCATCATAAAATGCCAGCGCTGCAGAGAAGGCAGGAGTGGGAATGCCCATGCCGATGGCAAACTGGATAGCCTGGCGCCAACCTGTTTGAGATTGGTGGATGGCTGCACGGAAAAAACTGTCCAACAGTAAGTTGTCGAGTGCGGTATTTTTTTCAAAAGCCTCTTTTATATTGTTCAGGAAACGACTGCGAATGATGCAGCCACCACGCCACACCAGAGCGATGTTGCCGTAGTTGAGATTCCAGCCTTTTTCATCGGAGGCGCTGGCCATGAGCATAAAACCTTGCGCGTAAGAAATGATTTTCGACGCGTATAGAGCATCATGAATATTTTTGATCATTGATGCTGGCGGGTTGTTCGGCGGGGTATCAGGGCCTTTAAGTTGCGCGGCGGCTTTCACGCGTTGTTCCTTTAGTGTAGACAGAAAACGTGCAAATACGGCTTCGCCAATCAGGGTAAGTGGAACGCCGTTCTCGAGTGCATTGATGCCTGTCCATTTGCCCGTGCCTTTTTGGCCGGCGGTGTCCAGTACCTTGTCGATCAGCGGCTCACCGTCGCTGTCGCGTATGCCGAGAATGTCGCGGGTGATTTCGATTAGGTAAGAATCCAATACGCTTTTATTCCAGCCCTCAAAAATGCCCTGCAAATCATTAAAGGGAATGGCCAGCCCTTCACGTAATAGTTGATAGGCTTCGCAAATGAGTTGCATGTCGCCGTATTCGATCCCGTTGTGTACCATTTTGACGTAGTGACCGGCACCGCCGTCACCCATCCATTCACAGCAGGGCTGGCCATCGACTTTGGCCGCGATTGCCTGAAAAATATCTTTTACTGCGGGCCAGGCCTTGGGGTCACCGCCGGGCATTAACGATGGCCCGTAGCGCGCGCCTTCTTCGCCACCGGAAACGCCCACGCCCAAAAAATGCAGACCTTGTTCGGCGAGTGAGTCGACACGGCGCTGGGTGTCGGTGTACAGGGAGTTGCCACCATCGATGATGATGTCGCCAGCATCGAGATGGGGTTTCAGCAGCTCGATAAACTCATCCACGGGGCTGCCGGCTTTGACCATCAACATGATGCGCCGGGGTGATTTAAGTGATTGGCAAAAGTCTTCGAGAGAATGACAGCCGATGATGGACTTGTCCGCAGCCGGGCCGGCGATGAAGTTATCGACTTTTGCAGTGGTGCGATTAAACACGGCGACCGTAAAGCCGTGGTCGGCCATGTTGAGCACCAGATTTTGTCCCATTACCGCCAGGCCGATAAGGCCGATGTCTGCGTTTGGCATATCAATTCCTTTTGCGTGAGCGAAAGTATAGCCTTTGGAGCGGCAGGAAAGGGGCAGGCTTTAATGATGCTATTAACCCGGCTTCAAAATAGATCACCTTGATCCATTTTGAGTCGCCCGCAAAACACCGGCGCAAATATGTGAATTTGCTTGTGTTTTGCGGGCTCGCGTTGGCTATCGCCAACGGCGGTGCGTTCTTGCACCGCACTATTAATCCAGTCTATAAAGCGACCGGATTAATAACAAGTCACTAATAATGAATACCACTCATGTTACTTAAATCCACCGTCATACCGGCGAATGCCGGTATCCAGGAGCTGGATATAAACATATCAAAGCCCGTTACCCTGTCAACATTAACCTAAAATACAGCCTTGCATGTATTGCCACCCTCTCTGGATACCGGCATTCGTCGGCATGACGACCGGGATTTGAAAAAGAAGCAGTATCCTTTTCAGGCGACTGGGTAGTAAGTCACGAAGGACGAGTGACGGGGGGCGATAAAAATTAGCGTTTTTATTTTATTCCTCGTTACTGAATGCTCACCATTGACACCAGTAGCTAACCCCCTGTTCCCGTAAAAAATCCTCCGCGCCGGGGCCGTGCAGCAGTGCCAGGGTGCTGAGCATGCCCGCATCGGTACAGGTGGCCGCGACCACGGTGACGGCGGTGGGCGCGTCCTGCACGGGCCAACCGGTGCGCGGGTCGAGTACGTGGCTGTATCGTACGCCATCTTTTTGCAGATAGCGGTGGCGGTCACCACTGGTGGCAACGCCGCCGTGACTCAGTGAAAAGTGGGCGGGTGACAAATGGCCGGGTGTAGTTGGCGCTGCGGGTGTAGACCGGGCGCCGGTCTCGATGCCGACTTGCCAGTTCTCACCGTTGGCGCGTGGCCCGGTGACGGCAAGGTCGCCACCCAGGTTTACCAGCACCGAGGTGTTGGTTTTTTCAGGGGCGGCGATCAGCAGCTGCGCGGCACGATCCGCCGCGTATTCCTTGCCGATACCCCCGAAGTCAATTTCCATGCCGGTCGGTAGCTGAATCATCGGTTCGTGCCAGTGCACCTTTTGCCAGCCGATCAGCGGCAACAGGCGATCAACGTCGGTGCTCGATGGAATATTGTCACTGCCATCAAAATGCCAGGCGCGTCGTAATACGCCGGAGGTAATATCAAAGCGCGCTTCGCTGAGCTGGAAAAGTTGTTGCGCGTAATCCAGCAGCTGGGTAGTTTCTACATCGACCCGGATGGCATCGCCGCTATTAATTTGATGGAGAATGTTGTCGTCACGATAGCGACTGTATTTTTGCTCAATGCGGCTGACTTCATGTGCGACGAGTTGGGTGATATCTGCGGCCAGAGTTTCATCGTGTGTGTCGATTAAGACTTCACAATGGCAAGCCATGGCGTTGAAATGGCCGGAAAAATAATCTGCTCTGCGTTCGAGCTTTATCATAGCTTGTTTTTAACAATGAATGGGAAGGAATAAATAATCGTCGAGTTTAAAATAGTTTACGATACAGGTTCAGCACGTAATTGGTGATCATGTCGGAGTCCAGCGATATCCCCCCTTGCAGCAAATAGGCCTCGTTATCTGGAAATAGCTGCTGGTTTTGTAATTTTCCGATGGCGTCCGCACGGCGGTCTTCGCCATTTTGATTAATAATTTCCACCCACTGCTGTCCCGTTAACGAGTAAGTAAAGAGGCCTGATTCACCCATGATTTGAT
>CAYNYJ010000135.1:0-3127 GCA_964401355.1 uncultured Ectothiorhodospiraceae bacterium
TGCGTTTGGGCACCATCAAGGTGAGTTTGCGCAGTGGGCGGCGCAGGTCGTCTTTCTTGGACTTCAGCTGGTCGGTGCGATGCAGGGCATCACGAGTGGCCTCGACGGTGCGGCGCACCTTCCAGTGCAGGTTTCTGCCTTTAACACTGAGTTCGGTCAGGTAGCTGACACTTTCCATGGAGCCGGTTTCGTTGAGGTGGGTGACCGCAGTGGTGATGATGCGTTGATATTCCTTGTCACCCACGTCACGCTCTTTACCGCAACCGACCAGTAGTACCCGTTCGGCCAGCGCCTTTGGAATGTGATGGAGCAATAAGGTTTGGCCCAGTTGCCCTTCAATGTCACCGCGTCGCAGCAGCGCGGCGAGATAACCGCCACTGGCCTTGTCGAGGATTTCCGCTGCGGGGCTGAGACGACGGGGCTCGAAGATGCCCACGACCACACAGGCAGAGCGTTGTTTGGCAGGACTGCCACTTTTTACATTGAATTCCATGATGGTTTTTACCTAGTGTCAGTGATGAGAATGCGGGTTGTGGGCGATAAACGTTTAATTGCGAATGCGGCTAAGTGTACTCGATGCCGCAGCTGAATCCCAAGGCGATGGCGAAGGGGGAAACGTGTAAGATGTGCTTGATTTTTGTGGGGTTAGCATTTTATTTTTTATGTGGCATTGTTTCGGGGTAGATCGGACCAAAGCGTGGTTATTTATCGTTATTTAGCAAAGGAAGTCTTGCAGACTCTGCTTGCGGTATTGGTGGTGTTGCTACTGATTTTCATGGGGCGTTATTTTTCGCTTTATTTGGCCGATGCATCGGCCGGGGAAATTTCCGGCGATATTGTGCTTGAAATGTTGCTGCTGCGCACCATTACCTCATTGAGTGTGATGCTGCCTTTTGGTCTCTTTGTCGCGGTTTTGCTGGCGTTTGGGCGTTTGTATAAAGACAGTGAGATGACGGCGCTGGCTGCTTGTGGGCTGGGCCCTGGCCGGGTGCTGATGATCGTGGGTGTTATTTCCCTAGGATGTGCGGTGCTGGTGGCGGGCTTGTCGTTCTGGGGCACGCCGTGGGCTCACGAACAGGCCCTGCAAGTCCGTGAGCAAGCGCGCACGGGCAGCGCTTTCGAGGCGGTGGTGGCAGGCCAGTTTAATAAGATTGGCAGCGCGGGACAGGTGTTTTATGTGCAAGGTTTATCGGAAGACCGCACCCAGTTACACGATGTGTTTATACAGTCTAAAACACCGGACGGGCAACTGGATATCTTTTCTGCGCGCAGCGGCTATCAAAGTATTGATCCAAAAACTGGTGCGCGCTATCTGGTGTTAGTGGATGGATATCGTTATCAGGGCTTGCCGGGTAGCGCTGATTTCAGGATTCATCAGTATCAGAAGAATGCCGTGCGTTTGGATGAGCAGGATGTGGCACCTTTGCGTCGCACCCACTGGTCCATTCCCAGTAGTGCCTTGTGGGACTCGCCACGAGCGGCGGATAAGGCTGAACTGCAATGGCGTTTTTCCATGCCTCTGGCGACGGTGCTTCTGGCATTGCTGGCGGTATTATTGAGTCGCACTTCGCCGCGGCAGGGACGTTTCGCCAAATTGTTTATCGCCATTCTGATTTTTGTGACGTACTACAACAGTCTCGGTGTGGCGATGTCCTGGATGCAACGCGGGATAGTTCCTGCGGCCATCGGCTTGTGGTGGGTACATCTGGCCCTGCTGCTGTTGATTGTCGTTTTGGCAGTCAGGCATTGGGGACGTCGCTGGCTGTGGGAACGGCTGTTGGGACGCTCGGGCAAGAAAAATAGTCATGGAGCGTCGACCGCGTGATGTCTATGCAGATTCTGGATCGGTATATTGGACGCTCGGTCGGCTATAGCACTTTGCTGGTGATGGGGGTGTTGTTGACCTTGTTCGCCTTTTTTACCTTCATGGATGAAGCCGGGAAAATCGGTAAGGGTCAATACGGCACCTGGCAAGCGTTTCAATATGTGCTGCTGACGATGCCAGGTTTGGCGTATCAGCTGTTTCCAATTTGCGCCCTGCTGGGTACCACCATCGGTCTGGGAATGTTGGCGAGTAACAGTGAGTTAGTGGTGATGCGTGCAGCGGGGGTGTCGTTGTCACGGATTATTTTTGCAGTGATGAAGATTGGATTGCTGTTCGTGGTGCTGACGTTGATTATTGGTGAAGGTATTGCGCCATCGGCCGAACGCTACGCACAAACGCTGCGTTCTGTGGCGATGTCCGACAAACTTACTTTACGCGATCGGGATGGTTTATGGGCGCGTGATGGCAACAGTTTTGTGAATGTGCGTGATATCCTTCCTGGCGAACGCTTGGGTCAGATTTTTATTTTTGAACGTGATTCCGCGCATCGCTTGGTCAAGCTGGTACGCGCAGACTCGGCTGTGTTTCGCGATGATGAGTGGGTGTTACAAGGGGTGGTGACGAGTGATATTAGCGAAACCACGGTGACCTCATCTCGTATTGCAGAGGTTCCCTGGCAAACAAACCTTAGCCCAGACCTGCTGAGTGTGGTGACGGTAAAACCCAATACCCTGTCTATTTTTGGTTTGTATCAATATATTACCTACCTTAATGATAACGGCCTTGATGCGGATGTTTATCAACAAGCCTTGTGGGGCAAGATTGTTGCACCGCTGGTGACTGCCGTGATGGTGTTTTTATCGGTTCCCTTTGTCTTTGGTCCCTTGCGTTCAGTCGGTGTCGGTCATCGAATTCTGGTGGGCACCCTGGCAGGAATTGGTTTTCATATACTCAATCAAATGTTTGCTTACATGGGTTTAGTGTTTGGTTTAAACCCGATGTTTAGCGCATTGTTCCCGGCAGGACTGGCATTTTTGGCGGGTTACGCCATGTTGCGTCGAGTGTATTAGTGAGTGGCAGATTCCGCAGCGCCCAGTCTTTTGTGAGCCCCTTTTTTTGCGTGTACGGCTGATGCGTTTTTCTGAGATTCCTTCCAAGAAAAGTGGTTCATAAAAAAGGCATTAATCGCCGGCGAATATTGCAGCCAGCGATTAATGCCGTGTGTGCTACCTACCCCAACAGACTATTTAGTCGATCCTGAAAAACCCATATTCAACGGCTCTGTTGCCATTGCGCCACTGG
>CAYNYJ010000136.1:0-3086 GCA_964401355.1 uncultured Ectothiorhodospiraceae bacterium
CCATTCGGGACGCTACCCTTTTCCGCCTTGTATGATGTGCATTTCATAATACTGTCGTACTCCTACCAGTGTTTCACTCAGTATCTCGTAGGCTGAAAATGCAGTATTTATGTTTTCGGCAATGGTAGCTTCATCTGTCAGATATTCATGTGTAAAAGAGTTCCTGAGCAACCTGATCCCTAACCACTCGTCAAAATCATGGATTATGTCATATTTCTCCATTCTTCGAAGAGCATCTATCAGGGAAACATCTTGGCTGGTGTCTTCCAGGCTGGCCAAGGCGACAGAGCGGAACAGCTTTGAGGTGATAAAATCCTGCAGCGTACTGAGCCTGGCAAGGTACAGATCCAGTCGGTCTATTTGAGCGTCATCTAGTTGGGATATCTGCTCAGGTTGCAGTGGAACGTCACCAGCAATCTGTTGACGGGAGCGTTCGAGATGATGGTGCATTCTAGCGGCTATCTCAAGATTCTCCCGCAGGACTTCTGTAAGATCGCTTGTCACAGCTGGATTCCGGTCTTTTTAGCGATACGATGAATGGCATTCAGGGGAGCACCTCGGGTTTTGAGGATGATATCGATACGTTGCACGCCAATACGTTCCCATATTTTTTGAAGTATACGAGCCTTGTGGTTTAACAATTTCTCACGGATGTCCGTTTCTACATAGAGATCGATATCACCGCCTTTACGTCCGTCATCCAGCCGCGAGCCAAACAGGTAGATATCCGCGAAGGGGTCTTCGTTGTGAATTGCCTCGGTGATGGCGATTTTTTCCTGTTCTTTCAGTCGCATGGCTGTATGCCCGCCTCCAGGGTAAAAGGGGACGCTACCCTTTTCCATAATCTCCCTGCATAGGTGAGCGCCTCAATATTAACGACGGTAATATCCGTTCCGTTGATGAACTGCCTGACCACTGCCGAGCCGATGATGATTATGTCTGTTTTTCGCATACTAGTTCTGTTCTGTTCAATGATTTACTCAAAATCCTGGATACCGGCCTTTATGCCCCAGAGGGTATGCGCCGGTATGACGGCTTTTTTATATCTCGATTTTTACAAAAAGCGCCTGCCACAAACAATTCCTCACCGGTCTCTTTTACAATGTAACACTTACCCAGCAATGCCCTGGTTAAATCACCCCCGGCAAAGCCGGGGGCTTATTAGGTGAGCGCCTCAAAGGCGCCATAAAACCATGAGCCGCCCAAGGCGGCTGGCTCTTTACATGCCAAACTTCATCTGGTCATACCGCTCATCCTCTGCCTCTTGGTTTCGGATATAGGCCTTGACCATTTCCTCATCCAGGCCCACTGTCGACACAAAGTACCCTCGAGCCCAAAAACTTTCGCCGGTAAAATTCCGCTTCCTACCACCAAACTGCCTCGCTATCTGAATCGCGCTTTTGCCCTTGAGGTAGCCCACCACATTGGATACCGCATATTTTGGCGGGATACTGATACAGAGATGGACATGATCTGACATCAAATGCCCTTCCACAATTTTCGATTCCTTACGACTGGCCAAATCATGGAATATATCCCCAAGATGCTTCCGTAACGATCCAAATACCCGCGACTTCCTCCGTTTCGGGATAAATACTACGTGATACTTACAGTCCCACCGCGTATCACTCAAACTCTGATATTCTTTCATTTGTAAACCTCCTTCTCTTGGTCGAGTTCGGAGATTTACTATTGACCGCTGTATAGGTCAAACCTTGGGAGTCCCCCGGCATAGCCGGGGGATTACCTCACTGATTCACACCGACAGAACCGATGGTTTCAGTCAATAAACGACCCCGCAGCACCACCACCACCAAAAGTAGGCGCTCTTAGGCGAAAGTAGGCGCTCTTAGGCGGCCACTGGATTCCGGCATTCGCCGGAATGACGGGGAGAGGTTGTCGGTATTCATGTCTCCAATGTCATCAAGCGCGCTGCATCTCAAGAACGTCGCCTACGGCATCAAAACAAAATGTACGCCTTAGTAAGTTAACGGGACAGCCGTGGAAGTCCCTGAAGGATTGCCCCGGCCTTGACCAGGATGACGGAGGGGCGCTTACCTTTGAGCACGGAGAAAATAGATCATAACCCCTTCGGCATTTCAATTTTTTTCGGCAATTTCATTTCCTCTATGTCCATACGTACCGCTGCGTAATCGCGCAGGTAATTGTAACATTTCAGCAAGAGAAAACTGTATTCTTTAGCAAGCTTGAGACTCTCGGCGAAGGCTTTCGGGCTTTCCATATATTCATGCACTAGCCGGTTGCGCAGTTTGCATGCCTCTAGCCATTGTTCTACATCTTCCACAACCCCGAGATTCTCAGCTCGGTTGAGTGTTTCGATTTGGCTGCCGGGTGTTTCTGCCAGCACCATAAGCCAACGGGGCAATAATTTGTCGGCAATGGTGTCTTGCATACGACCAAAACGGGAAACAAATGCCTCAAGCTGCTCAGCAAGCTCCGGGGCAGACTCCAGCCCTCGCACCCAGCCTGCATTAATGGGGTGCGTATAAAGACGCCCCCAGCTATAAAGCAGATGTTTACCTTCACGGGCAACAATGTCCAGCGTTTGCAAAAAGCGGCTCAGCGGCAGGTTTTGGCTCATAATTTCACCCCCACGCGCAAGGCCTCTTCATGCACGGGTTGACGTGTTGTTTCAGGGCCAAGCACCAGTACGTCGATAGGTTGATCGCCCAGCCGAATCTGCAATCTCGCCACGAGTTTTAATGCTTTGCGTTCGCGTTGCGTTATCGGTGCTTCCGACTGAATAAGCAAATCAATATCGCCACCACGCGCAAAATTATCAACACGGGAACCGAATACCGTGACAGTAGTTTCACTGCCAAATACCTCTTGCGAAGTATCACGGATGATTTTCTGAGTACGTGTGGACAACCGCATAACCTAATTCTACCTTCCTGATGGCAAAAGGGCCGTGCCCTTTCTGGCACTAGTTACGGCTACTGTACTTACTTCTCGCATACTGATTATTTAACCCTCGTGTCAGTGCTGTCCCGTTAATTTGGTATGCAACGTCACTGCTAATGGTATGGACCCACCTCACTTATTAATCGGCATCTAAAGTGCCA
>CAYNYJ010000137.1:0-2824 GCA_964401355.1 uncultured Ectothiorhodospiraceae bacterium
TCCGCTTCAAATATCGGCTCTATCATGAGTTTCACAGCCATTTGCACCACACGATCACGAATCGTGGGGATGCCCAACGGCCTCTGGCTTCCATCCGGCTTGGGTATTAACACCCGGCGCACCGGCATAGGCCGGTACGTCCTGTTCTTCACTTCCTCTGCCAGCCCTTCAAGAAATCTCTCTACCCCTTCTGCTGCTTCGATGGCCTCAAAGCTCACACCGTCTATTCCCGGCGCTCCCTTATTTGACCGGACAAGGCGATAGGCGTGATGCAATATATCCGCCCGATAAACCTTGTCGTACAAAGCATAAAAACGATAGCCCGGTTCCTGCTTGGCCTTGGCATATAGCTTCCTCTGTAATGTCCTGATCTTCACCGGAGTGACTAGCATATTAGCAATCTCCTGATCCTCCATCCTTCAAAAGCGTTAAACAAAGCAGGGCTCCTTCCCTCAGTTACGGGTTATGTTGTCCCGAATCCTCAGACAGTACTATGAGCCCCTCCGAATCCCGGCATGGCATGATACGATTTCGGACGAACCTTATACGCACCACTCGGTGGTTTGCGCCACCACCACGACGGGCCTCCCGTCCTGCACAATCAATCTTCCATTACATGCCGCCCCTGCTACTCCGGTGGAAAATATGGAACGTTTCCGTTATCTCATCCCATATCCGCTGGCCTTCTCCATTTGACCACAGGATCGGCTTCCACAATAAGTGACGAAGCTACTTATAGGTTCACTTGCGTTACGGCCTGCAATTTTGCCCTTGGGAAACTTACAACCCATGATTGCTCATACGCTGCTTCCCGGTACTACTAAGGCATACGGATAACTCCTTTGGCGGGACTCTAACCCGCTAGATTTATTGCCGAAAACGGCATACGGTCAGGCTTTCATATTTTGCTATTTATCCTGATGTCATTTAATATTCGGCATGGCTCGTAAACCTCGGATACACGTACCTGGAGGATATTATCACGTCATGCTTCGTGGTAATGGCGGGGCTGATGTCTTTTTCAGAGAAGAAGATCGATATCGGTTTTATCTGCTCATGCAGGAGGGCGTAGTGCGATACGGCCATCGCATTCATGGATTTTGTCTGATGAGCAATCATGTCCACTTGGTGATTCAGGTTGGCGAAGTTCCGTTGTCTCGCATCATGCAAAATATTTCGTTTCGCTACACGCGCTGGATTAACAGTTGTCACAAGCGAACCGGCCATCTTTTCCAGGGGCGGTTCAAGGCGATTTTGGTGGATGAAGACAGTTATCTGCTTGAGCTGGTTCGATATACGCACCTGAACCCGGTTAGAGCGAGTATCGTAAAAAACAGTCTCGATTACCCATGGAGCAGTCATGCTGCTTATCTCGGGCTTGAAACGATCCCGTGGTTGGAGATAGAAACCGTGCTGTCCCGGTTTTCAGAGCGACTGGATTCTGCGAGGCAGCAGTACGCTGAATTTATGGTTGAAGGCATGACGGAGAGGCATCGCCCCGAATTTCATTCCGGCCCCGTCGATGTGCGTGTTTTGGGTGATGACGGTTTTGCCGAACGGGTATTGGCGGGCAGTGGCAAAACGGAGACCGGATGCAGTTTCGAAGCATGCCTTGCCGTGGTTTGCCAGAATTATGAAATGAAACCATCTGATTTGTCGGATCAGGGCAGGGTGAGAAAACCGGCAGAGGCCAGAGCAGTGGTTTCATGGCTGATCAGGCGACATGGGGATTTGACGTTAACTGAAGTTGCAAAGTATTTCGGGCGAGATGCAGCAACCATAAGCACATCAGTGCGGCGGCTGGAAGATAAGATGAAAATGTCGGATGAGTTTCGCGGGCAAATCAACCGTATTGAGAACTCAATAATCAAGTTATGAAACTTTTCACCCGACTTTTTTGTTGGCGGGTGTTTGTCCCATACTTATGGGATAGCGCATAGATTGCACTGCTCTATACTTGCCGGTGGTTTGAATGGAGGTATTTATAATGAACAGAGATATCAATCAAAGAAAATGTTGCGTAGAAGATGAAGAAAATAACATTTTCTATTGTGGGCTGCCAACTGTTCCAGTTCGACCGCTTGACAACAATATCGATCCTAATCGCGTTTCTCTTATTCGCTATATCGAAAAGAAATGGGTTAATCACACCGTATTGCATTATCACTTTCTTGATACTCCCGCTGCATGGCGAGGCGATGATTTACAGCAACAGTCTGTCAGGGATGCTTTCAGGCAATGGAAGGATCTTGGAATAGGCCTAGAGTTTGTTGAGGTCGATCACGCGGCTGATGCTGAGATACGTATTGGTTTTGAGCAGGGAGAGGGGGCATGGTCCTATGTGGGTAGAGACTGTATTGATCTGGTTCCAGACAAAAATGAGAGGACCATGAACTTCGGTTGGGATTTGACGACGCCTTATGGTCATGATACAGCTTTGCATGAGATTGGTCATGCGATGGGCTTTCCTCATGAACATCAGAACCCGAACGCAGGCATTGTATGGGATGAAGAGGCGGTTTATTCTTATTTTGGCGGCTCGCCGAACAACTGGAGTCGGAGCATGTCCCATAACAATATTATTCGTAAAATATCTCCAACAGCTGTACAGGGATCCGACTGGGACAAAAATTCTATTATGCATTACCAGTTTCCAGCGGGCCTGATCGTTACACCGAGAGAATATCAGAACCAGCCGCTTATTCCCGAGCCAGGACTTTCTAATATGGATACCTGATTACGTATTAATTGCAGCTAAATGTTCTCAGTTCGTGTATACTAATGATGTGACTTCAGATGGAGGTAACATCATGAAAAACAAGGT
>CAYNYJ010000138.1:0-2822 GCA_964401355.1 uncultured Ectothiorhodospiraceae bacterium
CAGTCCCTCTAAGGTAGATACCTCGATCATTGCCGGTTATTTCATTGGCTCCATTTATTACTGGTGTTGAATTTTTGGCAATGTATATTCCATAGTATTTGTTATTAACGATACTGTTGCCACTGATCGTAGTGTCATAACCCGCCACGGAGACCGTGGCATCTTGTAAGTAAATACCGGTGGAGTAATTGCCCAGATTATCGATGACATTATCGGCAATCAATCCACCCGCACCGTTCTGCAGACGAATACCGGTAGTTTGATAATTACTGATCAGGCTATTAGTAATGGTGACATTAGCACCGGATACATCCACACCGTATTTCGCCCATTGGATGTTGGCATAATTGATTTCGCTGCCGGTACTGGTTGGGCCGAATACGATGCCCTGCCAATACTGTCGATTAGCAGTTGCAACATCACTACCAAACGTCACCACAGATGATGCTTCCCCGTAAACCTTCAACGTGCCATCAACAATCAATTTCGTACCGGCCGCAAATTGCAACGTGGCGCCCGGTGCAACACTCAACGTTATTCCTGGGTTTACGGTGAGGTCGGCGGCAATTGGGTAGGTTGCACCTGATGCTAAATTAGTATCTTCTGTCAATTGCCCAGACAACGGTGTTCCATCTGGAATAGTTGTAACCTGTGGCCCTTGCCAATTGATGGTGGCGGTACCATTAATAATGGCACCTACTGTTACGGGTGCTTCATTGCTCATTTCTACGGCAGACAGTGTCAGCTGAGACACCGCTTGGTTAGTTATTGTGTTCAGTCCTGCATTTTTTAAAAGAAAAGGGATTTGAAGAATTTGGCCGTCATTAACCGCTGCCTTGCCTGCGGAAGGCACAACAATAACGTCCAACTTCCCTGCAACATTATCAACCTTTGCGAATTGTACATGACTGTCACCAAGCGCAGCACCATCAATTGCCATTCCTGATGCCAAGAATGCGGGATTGAACAACAAGGTATATTTAATCGCAACCGGAGGATTAGTCGCCCCCCCTTGTGAGTAGCTAACACCAACGGTCACTATATCCCCTTCATTCCCTGAAGCAGAATCGACCGACAAGGCTGGGTTCGCAGACAAGGCTTGAGCACCCATCAGCAAAAACATAAATAAAAGTATCGTTACCCGATTTTTCATAGTGTTAACTCAATATTGTTTTTGTATGGATCAAATGGAACAAACCTGTTTATGTAAATGTACTGGTCGTCCTCTCCCTCTACTCTCTGCCCTGCGCCCAATTCGAATAGTCACTTCTTCGAAAAAACGATCATTTCCCGTCAACCGATTTCTTTGCAGTGCTGCGCGTAATAATTTTATTTCCTTACCGGTAATGCCCATTTTTATGTATTCCTTATATCGGACACGGCACGCATCTTTATTTTCAGCTAACGACAAAAACGTAGGATCAAGATCAAGCCGATGTTTATTACCCAGGCCCATTCGTTCTCGATAACTTGACCACCGATATTGCCGTAGCCCTGCCACCATATTGGCCCGCATCGGATTCATCTCAACATAACGCAAGCATGGCAACCTATACTCATCTCTTTGAATTGGGCTTGCCTTAAATCGTCCGTCCCACAGAGAACCTGACCGCTTCTCCAGTTTATTTACCAACGTCGACTGCCTTCCTGCCAAACGTTTCATCAGTTCCGAAATCGTTTTCGCATCATCACCCGGCTCAACAATCAAATGCACATGATTCGTCATTAAACACCAAGCATAAATCTTAATGCCTAACTTTATTTTCCACTCAAACAAATTCTCCAAGTAGAACTGATAATCATCATCTGCAACAAAAACCGTATTTCGGTTATGTCCTCTTTGTACAATATGGTGCGGGCAATTCGGCACCAACAACCTTGCCTTCCGTGGCATCGTGCTTTCCTTTTGAGGGGGACAGTCCTAAAGACTGTCCCCGCTATCTTTACCGAGGACTGATCTTTTTAATCCCACCAATCCCAAAACCTAACAAAAAAACCCCAATTAAATAGATATGTCCCCTTTTACCTTTTAATGTGTAATTATTTGATCAAATATATTTTCAGCCACTTCTCTAGATTTCTTTGGAATATAAACGTAAACAACAGTACCTTTACCAATTTTCACCAATGGATGAACCCCTTTTTCCTCAAGCAAACCAACAAATTTTTTTTGTTTTTCGGAATCATAAAACTTATATTCAATCGGTCTATTTAAAAGTGCATCCTCATAAATACTTTTAACTTCATCTTTATATTCGATCAAATACCAAACAGAGTCTCCTTCGAGTCGATACTCTATTCCTTTTGTATTCAGATGACTTACAACATATTTTTTTAAAGAATCATCATGAAACAAAATGCTTTGCTCTTTATTTTTTGAACTTTCTCCACAAGAGATGACCAACAAGGAAAGTAAAATTAAAGCGAAAACAGAAAATTTATTCATATATCACACCCACATATAAATCATCATCTAACATCAGGAGGTCGAACGCCATTAACCGATTGTACTTTTCTGCCATACACACCATTTCCATTATAACTATACCCATCTACGCTCCCACCAGTCATATCAGTTACCTGATAATGTGGGCCAACTTCCTGAACAATTATAACTGCGTCTGTGCTACCAGAATACCAAATACGCTCTACCACTATGGTATCAATTTTATTATATTGAACCTCAATAGTTTCACTTGAAAATGATGGTCGTACAGTACCAATCGCATCCGCAACAAAACCTGTTACTTTTTGCCATATTGTTTGCCTTGACCTGGTCAACCTTTTTGATACAACCCAGTTAAGCGGCTTCTTTCATCTCT
>CAYNYJ010000139.1:0-2723 GCA_964401355.1 uncultured Ectothiorhodospiraceae bacterium
CAGGTATTTTTCGGAATCAACCCACCTGTTGCACTAGCGAATTGAATTCACGACGCCATATAATACCTCATTTAAATTATTATTTTGACTGGCTAACGCCTTCATAAAGTGCGCGAGGTACGAGCGTCGCTTTTAATGCGTTTGTTAGGCTAGCCTTATTCGTTTATTAATTGGATATTGGTAACTTGACAGTTCGATTCGTCAACATAGACATTGACCTTTTTATTAGCCATAAAAGCTGACAATAAGGTCGCATACGTAATTTTATTATTTTCTCTTTTCGCAATCTCATCATCACCTCTGCCGAATCTATTCAACCAACTACCTGCTACACAACTCCCTATTGCTTGATCAACATTGAACTTGATTTGATCCGGCATATAGTCAGGAATTAGCCCTTTTATATTTACCGATTTATTTGCAGCGTAAGCCTGGCTTGTTGAAGTTAGTAAAAATACTACTACTGTGATACTACGTATAAATTTGTACATATATACCCCTAATATTGTTTTTCTAATTAATAGAACTTGTAGGCCTATCATTTACAAAGCCTAACATGTATTAGTAGGAAATAAGAAGCCGTTATGAGGTGAGATACGTCAGGCCTTCATAGGGCCTAAGTTAATGGAACAATTACACTTTTCAATGCGCCGCAAGCACTACAGTCCACGGACTGAGCAGGCTTATCGGTATTGGATACGTCAATATATTTTCTTTCATAAAAAGCAGCACCCTTCCACCCTAAACGGGATCCATATTACCGCTTTTCTTAATTATTTAGCGACAAAACGATCAGTATCGGTTTTTACACAGTCCCAAGCGCTCAATGCCCTTATCTATCTGTACAAACAGGTATTAGGGATGGATGTGGGTGAGCTACAAGTTCTAAATAAGATACAGCCCCCCCCAAACGGATACCCGTTGTTCTTTCTCAAAATGAAGTGGCTCGTGTACTATACCATATGTCTGGCACGCATTGGATTATGGCAATGTTGTTGTATGGGGGCGGACTTCGCCGCGACGAATGTATCAAGCTTCGTGTGAAAGACGTGGACTTTGATTACCGATGTATCAACATCATTGGTGGCAAAGGTTCCAAGAGCAGGCGAACTGTGCTCCCAATACGTGTTATTGACGAACTGAAATTACATATCTTGCGTTTACGTGCTTTACACCGCAAATATCCCAATGCTGAACGTGAATTTATGTGGCAGTTTTTATTTCCATCAGCTTCATTACGCGTTGATCCTGTCTATAAAGTTACACGACGATGGCATTGCTCTGGATCAACGATTCAAAAAGCCATCCGTCGCGCCAGTCTAGATACTGGCATTCTCAAAAAAGTATCTTGTCATACCTTACGGTATTCATTCGCGACCCATTGCCTGGAGGCGGGCCAGGATATTCGCACTATTCAGGAACTGTTGGGGCATTCTGATGTGAAAACCACGATGATTTATACTCATGTGTTGAATAAGGGTGGCAGAGGTGTTGAAAGTCCAGCAGATCGATTGAGCTAGAAATTAGCCTGGCACAGTTTGCTATGCCGGGTTTCTTTTAATCCGGGTTTTATGAGCATCAGCTTTTTATTGTGGTCATGGCTTTGTAAATGTCTGTACAAATGGCGGCTTTCAGTATTTTGAAGCCGTACGTTGCTCTATGAAACTAAGGCTCATTTATCTTATTCATAATAACTTAACTTCCAATAATTACTGCCAGCTGGCTTCCATGACGCCTAACTTTATCAATCTGTATACGCAGAATAATTCAATATTATGCTCAGCATGAAGTCACATCAAATCGTAATGAACATACTAATAGGCTGTCAAATCAACAACATGCCAGGGGCATATACAATGTTAACCCCGGGAGTTATCCACAAGGCACCACAATCCCGCCAGTCGACGGCCCTCCCTTGGCTGCGGCTCTTTAAATAAGCCTTCACCGTTTCGGGGTTCCGAATGTGGAGTTTGTGGATAACTCGCAAACCAGCGCACGCAACAATCTTTCGCACACACCAAGATCAAACAATGTTCGGGATCCATTGGTCATAAAAATAAAGGGGATCATTCGATTGCTTTGATGCTTTTTAAGAAAACTGGGGCATCGCCCCAGTTCCAAGCAAGGCAAAGCCTTGCGTGTAAAGCGCCAGTCCTCTGGCGCAGTGGTAGCAGTAAAACTGCTACCGGCCTTTTCCTGTCAGCGAAGCCAAAGGAACGAGGGCTCTATCTCGGGGTGCGCTTGCGCACACTTCGCGAAGCGAAGGGTCGAAGGAGAGCGGATATTTTTAGTGCTGGTAGTTGCAAAGCAACGTACCAGCACTTGAAATAGCCCCTCGTTCCTGTTTTTATTGTGGATATTTCGTTTTTGATATTGGTTGTTAATTCAGCTAGATATAAAATATTTTATGCATATTCAGCCGCATAGTAGGAAGTAGCCGTCGGGCTAGGCTCGACCGCGCAGCGGGCCAAAGCGGGGAGCACTAACTTAGCTACGACAGCATAACTACAAGTAGCATCTTAACCTAAGAAAACCGGCTTTCATGAAGACGGGGGGAAGCCTAGCGGCAAGGGGCGCAGCCCCGTTGAGCGTTTCTTTTAAAAAAAATTGTGGCCAATGGCCACCGCATTTAAGTGAGACATGGATGTCTCTCAACAGGCCAGCCAAAGGTAAGCGATCAGTAAACCCCATCTAAAAATCCATCCATCATCCTGCTACCGTGC
>CAYNYJ010000140.1:0-2468 GCA_964401355.1 uncultured Ectothiorhodospiraceae bacterium
ATGTAGGGAATGGTTATGGTTTTCGGGAAGGCGTTGATGAGGTGGCACTTCCATATTATATAAAACATATAAACAATTTCAAAGAACCGGAAATTATAGATTTCATTAAATTATTTTCTGACTCTGAGTTCGTGTCCAAAATAACTCGAAAAACACCTGATAAAAGAGCGCGAAATATGGCAGAGGTTATAGAAGAAACAATAATGAATGCACATATAGTAAAGTCTCTGGATTTAATAATCTCCGGGCCAGCTTCAGAATTACATGAAGTTCATAAATCCGCAGCATTCAAAGACAGTTTGAAATATTTATCTAATGCTTAAAAAATCGTCAAACCACCAGTTCAAGCGGACAATAGAAAACAGCACTTGTTTTGAGGTTCTAAAATTGCCGCTAAAAAAACATTATGCTTGGCGTCGGCAAGAGGTGATACCTTTCAATGAGGTATGACGTAATGAAATCCAAGTACGGGTAATATTAATTAATATTCAGCTCAGTCCTCCGGAAAGGAAATACAAAAATATGACACATCATCAAACAGGCTTTGCTTCACGCACAGTTGTATTTATCATTTTAGGTGTCGGTGCCTTTTTGGCCATTGCGGTTATGTTGCTGCCGGATGGTTTTAGTGATGACTTGTCAAAAATAGGCCAAGGTACGGCCACTGTCGTGTTGACACACGATAATAGCTCTGTTGGAAGTTTGGATGTAATGACGCTGCTCAATAAGGTACGCTCAGATTATGCTGGCAAGATAGAATTTCTTGTTGTAAATGTTAACACCAGAGAGGGCCAAATATTTAGACAGCAACAGAATGTTGATGCGATTGTTCTGGTATTTTTTAGCTCCAATGGAAAAAAACTCGGCACGATCAGTCACACTATGAATGAAACGGAATTACGTTCAGTGCTAGATAAGTTATCTTTTGAATAAAGTTATGCTGTGTGAAACCCGAATTCAGTTGCTATAGGCATCGTGTACTTTGAATAGCTTCTTAATAAGTCCAACCTTTGGCTTTGCACATAGCGCGTCTCTCTGGGGTTAATCAACCAGTATAGCGATTTTTCATTAAAGGTACTTTCCAGAGGTCGCCTCAACGGGTACGCGGCGCGCAGCTTCCCAGAGTTTTTTGGGTTTGAGGTTGAGCCAGCTTGCTCGCTGACGGGATGAAATCGAGCCCTTTGCGAGCTGGGCGTTTCTTTAAAAGAAATCACTACTGGGTAGTAAAACTCCAGACGGTACTCTCCGTCATACCACCGTTGCCATCGTTTGCGGTTATCTTCCAGTAGTAAGTCGTTGCGGATTGCAAACCTGTCACACTGTACCCAACTTCGTCGGCAGCGGGCGTTATGGGATCGTCACCACCACCGCCTTCATTACCATCACCGTTGCTACCGCCACCTCCACCGCAGGAAGACATACCCGCAAAGATAGCGATTAACATAATGAGGGCAAGCTGTTTTTTGAGCCGTGTTCTTTGATTACTGCCGGCAAACAACATCCCTAATACGAACAAGCCAGTGAGTGAACTACCTACGGATGCCACCACAACAGTATTGTTTGTTAAAAATGCCACTGCAACAGATGAACAACCCGTAAAGCTCGCATTGTCACAGTAAATCACCTGATAGCTAAGCCTATCCCCATCAGGGTCGACAGATTTTTTCCATATTAAGGTCAACGCGGTGGCTTGTGTCGTTGCACTATCCGCCGGCGATACAAGGTTAAATGCTGCGGGTGGATTATTCGAAGTGGATATTTGTATCACATAAGACTCTGTTTTTATTGCCTCACTATTGCCCACGTTATCGGCAGAGAAAAATTTCAGCGTTGTATTTGTACTAATGGAAATTGCCGTGGAATAAACGCTGGATGATGTCGTTGGTTCAGTACTATCAAGGGTGTAATAAGTTGTCGCGCAACCGCTACCCGTTCCGTCATCACAGTTCAGTGTTACCGATTGCGCTGAGTTATACGCCCCACCTGTTGGAGCGGCAGTAGTCGTCGGTGCTGTTGCATCTAATGTGGCGACTTGCTGCTGGAGAATGTTTCCAGAGCTATCATAGGTATAAGTGATGCTGCTACCATCATCATAGGTCGCACTGGTTAAACGTCCTGCCGTATCGTAGGCATAGGTCTCAGCATTCCCTGCGCTAGGCAAGACCAGCATTATTCCGACGGCCATGATAGCAGAAAGGATTCTGGTAGGCCCTTTCATCACAAAACCTTTTTACCATGAAGCTCAGGGATTACGGGATCAATCCCACCAGCATCATTATATACCTTTTTGGCATCTTCATATTCTTGTTTCAGCTTATCTTGCTGAGCGCGCGTACGACTGCCACCACCAGCGAGAGCATCTTGCGCTTTATATAATTTCTCTGTTGCGTTATCTAAAATTTCTTTCATATGCAATCACTAGTGTCCCATTAAGAACTTACAAAAAAGGCCTGAAAACCCGTTTGTTT
>CAYNYJ010000141.1:0-2395 GCA_964401355.1 uncultured Ectothiorhodospiraceae bacterium
TCAGTTAAGTGAATTATCCTTAACTGGGGTGTATCAATCAATTAGACCATGTCAGCATTGAATACCTTACTCATCGCCTCCAGTAAGACCGTGGAAGAAATCACTTCCAAACAGATCGAGGCCAATAAAGAGTCGGAACACATCAAAGCCAGTCAGCTACTGAAAATGCTCACAGAAATAGCACCCAATGCCATTGCCTCTTTTGACCTCAGCGCCTTGTTGAACTATGCCAAGGTCGCCACAGAAGACCCGGACATAGCCTACGTTGCCTTCACCAGTCACGATAACAAAGTACTGGCACAATCCGGTAATAAAACCAGTGTTGATACCGATACCACACTGGAAAAAAGTATTTCGTACGAAGGTGAACCTTTGGGTTCAGTGACCGTCGTCTACAACCACACACGTTTAACCATGCAAAGTAATGCTCTTAAAACTGCCAGCGCGCAAAGCCTGGAGACCATGAATGTTATCAAAAATGACGCGTTTAACACTGCCGCATTACGTTTATCTATAATGATAATTTTCATTGTCTTTATAGCAATGGTGGTTATTTATTACGCGTCTCGCAGCATTACCCGACCATTAAACACAGCAGTAGAACTGGCTAAACAAATTGCTAACGGCGACCTGACGGCCACAGTGGAATCACACAGTAACGATGAAACCGGACGGTTGATGGCTGCCATGGCCACCATGCAAGATAGCCTCAAATCTCTGGTGCGGCAGATTACTGGCGCTACGGGACGCTTGGCAGATACTTCTTCACAAATGATCCAGATCACCCAAGACACCAGCGCTGGCACTGAGCAGCAACAATCTGAAACCGACCAACTGGCCACTGCCATGAACCAGATGGCCGCGACCGTTCTGAAAGTGGCTAAAAATGCACAAGAGGCTTCCAATGCTGCCAATTCTGCAAATGATGAAGCCAACAATGGCAAAGTGGTCGTCACTGAGGCCACTGATGTTATCGATTCGCTCGTGGATGAAATCAAAACCGCCACTGATGTGGTCAGCAACCTGCAAACAGAGACAAACAACATCGGCTCGGTACTGGATGTGATTCGCGGTATCGCCGAACAAACCAACCTGCTGGCCCTGAACGCAGCCATCGAAGCCGCACGCGCTGGCGAACAAGGCCGTGGTTTTGCCGTAGTAGCAGATGAGGTTCGCACTCTCGCTTCGCGCACCCAGACATCGACCCAGGAAATTCAACAAATGATCGAACGCCTGCAAAACGGCGCCAGTCAGGCGGTGCAAACCATGGAACGCAGTCAGAAGAAATCTGAACTGGGTGCGGAAAAGACTGAGGCCGCCGCCATTTGCCTAGCCACCATCGCCCAATCTGTCTCCACCATCATGGAAATGAACGCACAAATTGCCAGCGCTGCGGAAGAACAAGGTAGCGTAGCAAAGGAAGTCAATCTCAATGTTACCAACATTAGCGAGGTTGCGACCCGAACTGCAGATAACGCCCAGCTCACCACTAACGCCAGCGCCGACCTAGCTAAATTAGCGGGTGAATTGCAGGAATTAGTGGGAAATTTCAGGACATAAACAGTCCAGCCCGAGGATAATGGCACGGCGGCCTCAACGGAAAAACTCGTATCCCCCGCGGCATTTAAATACACATTAAACATTCTGGCATGACGAAAACAACGGCGAATCCCAACACATGCCTTCACCGCTAGCCCTAGTTGGCACCACTGCGTAAGATGTACAGCACCGTGGCCAACGAGAAAACAATCGATAACGACACAGACCTGTTCCGACAAACAATGTCGGACGTCAAACCTCTGTCGGATAAAAAATCCGGCCAACAACGCATCACCGCCGTCCAACGGGTCAAACCGCGTCCGCCTCCCCAACACCACTCACCCGTAGCCGATGCGACAACCGCCCATCAATTTATCCCGCGTGAACATGTCGCCGAGGTGGCCCCGGAGGAACGCCTTTTTTTTGCGCGCAGCGGTCTGCAACAACGCAATATACGACGACTGAAGCGTGGCGAATGCCGCGTCGAAGCCAGCCTGGATCTGCACGGCCAAACCCTGGCCGAGGCCGGTGAAGCACTCTTTGTCTTCCTTCGCGATTGCCAACAAGCGGGACAGCGTTGCGCCCTCATCGTACACGGCAAAGGGCACCGCTCAGCGACGGGCAAACCTCGGCTAAAGGCCCAGCTTCAACAATGGTTGCGTGACGAGCCGGAAATCCTGGCATTCAGTTCGGCCCTGCCGCGAGACGGCGGCAGCGGCGCCCTTTACGTGCTTATCCGTAGTCGCTAATTCAGCCCACCCGCCATTTTTAATTGTGACTTACTGATATATGTACTATTTATCACTGCTGTCCCGTTAACAAGTAAGTAAAGAGGCCTGATTCACCCATGATTTGA
>CAYNYJ010000142.1:0-2391 GCA_964401355.1 uncultured Ectothiorhodospiraceae bacterium
ATCAGGTATTTTTCGGAATCAACCCACCTGTTGCACTAGCGAATTGAATTCACGCTTATAAATGACACGGTCTTTCTGGCTAATACGGCGAGACCACAATCCAGAGAGGTTATGCTTTAATGGTTCAGGTTTTCCAGTTCCAGCACTCGGGTCATCACGAAGCATTTCCTTCAATAAACGACAAAGCATCTTGTGTAGCTTTTTGTCTTTTAGTCTAAGTTCTTCATATACAGCCCAGGTATTACCTTCAAATACCAGTGATCTCATTTAGCTCTCCAGCAGTAGGCTTGTACCCCTTATTTTTTGCATTTGTAGCAGCTGATGCTGCAATTTGTTTCATTAAGTCATTATTTTGCAAAACATATAATGTTTCTTGCTCACGCTCCCAGTCGTCTGCACTTAAAACGACAAAATCATCACCATTTCTGCGTGTAACTTTAAGTGGCAAATGGTTAGTAACTACTTGCTCTATAAAGCTTTTTAAGTTATCTCTGAATTTATTTACACTAATGCTGTCCATTTCACCCACCTCTGTAACGTACTGCTATTCCGTACATGGTAGTAGTAAAGCCTTAACAAATCAATTAACGGCGACCGCAAAAAGCGCGTCGCGGTATCTCAAACGTTAAGCCAGGTTAATACCGATAGTTTCAATACGTTTCGCTGCTGGCTTATACCAATGGCATCTCTTTGTGTTGTCAGAGTTTATGCGGCGTTTAACTGCACTGGATGAGACCAGGATAGCGTTCTCGTCCCTCTTTATAAGCGCATGCCGGTTTTAATGCCGTGGGCGCGCGCCTCGTAAGATGAGGTAATAATGCAGGTGCCGATGCGACCGTTGGTGACGGCCACTGGGCGACCGCGCCACTCGGGGCGGTTGCGCTGCTCGATAGAGGCGAAAAAGGCGTTCATATCCACGAGAATAATTGCCCGTGACCAGGGTTTGTTGCTGAGCATGACGGGTTCAAGGATAGGTGCGTAGCTGACCTACCAGTACGCCTTGGATGCGGACCCGATCGGCATCTAGCACCAACGGGCGAAATCGTGCATTTTCCGGTGTAAGTTCGATTTTATTGCCAGCGCGTTGATGCAGACGTTTAAGAGTGGCTTCCTCATTATCGATTAGGGCCACCACGATATCACCGTCCTCGGCTGTGTCGCTGCGGCGAATGATGACAGTATCGCCATCCAGGATTCCGACATCCATCATGGAATCCCCCTGCACGCGCAAGGCAAAACGCCCCGGCCTGAGCAGAAACTCTGAGAGGTTGAGTATGTCTTCGTCAGGGATGGCCTCAATAGGTTGGCCGGCGGCAATACGTCCCAATAACGGGAGACTGTGCGGATTGCCCGGTGTGCTTTCGGACAGTTGCAATCCTCGCTGGAGCCCCGGGGTCACTGTGAGATAACCCGCATTGGCTAGGGCGTGAACATGTTTGTGCAACGAACCTTTGGAGCGCAAACCTAAGCCCTCTACGATCTCCGTGAGAGTGGGAGCGTAGTCATGCTGCGCAATGAACTGACGGATGAAGTTTAGGGTTTTGATTTGGGCACTAGTGAGCATGGGCATTCTCTAATCGTTTTCCATCCGCTTAGGGTAGAGAACGATTAGAGAACGGTCAAGTGGGTTCGATACAGTCCTGTCACATTTCAGCCGGTACATTTTGATTCATTTTTGCTGAAGCCATTATGGATACGTTGTGCGTCGTCAAAACTTTGTAGACGTGTTTCTGCTGGTCTTACTGGCGAATTTAGGGCAAGCCTGTAAAAGATAAACGGTTTTTTACGCTTTTTTGGCAAAGTTCGCGACAACGACGTTTTCTTGGTCTTCGGATGCCAGTAGAAGCGTAATTCGATCCCCAAGTCGTCGTCAAGCCTCCCGTTGTTCGGTTTTGAGTTCATGGCGCTGGTAGATGCGCTTGAGCTTATTCTGTTCCACATGATTCAGGTAGCGTTCGATCGCTTCACTCAAAATCCCAAGTTCCCCCATCATAGTCGCGTCGGTGTCGCAGATCGTGGGGCGTCCAGCTACCGCCAGTCAGAAGCAGCATGCCTGCTCAGCGATAATGGTCCCTGTTACATCGCGGGTGAATTATCAGATTACTTAGCAGAGCACGGCATGACGCACACCGGGGTCGCCCCTACCACCTACAGACACAAGGCAAGATTGAACGCATCGATCTTTGAAAAGCCAGATTTTACTGGAGAACTATTATCTGCCTGGTGAATTGAAGATCGCACTGCAACACTTTATAGATTATTACAATCATGAGCGTTATCACGAATCGTTCAAGAGCCTGACACCAGCCGATGTATTTTATGGTCGTGGACAAGAAACTGACCTGGTCAACCTTTTTGATACAACCCAGTTAAGCGGCTTCTTTCATCTCT
>CAYNYJ010000143.1:0-2067 GCA_964401355.1 uncultured Ectothiorhodospiraceae bacterium
GCCTTTTCGTTTTATCGCTTGGCCGGAAGACGGTCGTTTGCAATTGCTGCGGCAACGCGACCAGCAGCGCATCAGTTTTATCCGGGTTAGTGACGCCACCGTGCGCGTGCTCAAATTACTGCGCGGCGAAGTGGACATGTTACAGAATGATTTGTCGCCGGAGATGATCACCTTTTTGCAAAATAAAAACGACATCACCGTCACCCGCGCACGAGGCTCTAACTTCACCTATCTGGGCTTTAACCTGGAAGACGATGTCGCCGGTCAGCACGATGTGCGTCGGGCCATTGCCATGGCCATTGATCGACCCACTATTATTCGTTACGTCATGGGAGAATCGGCGCGCCCGGCCAGCGCATTGTTGCCGCCGCAACACTGGGCGGGTAATCCAGCCTTGGCGGAAATTAAATACGACCCCGACGCAGCCCGCGCGCTGTTGGCGAAGCTGGGATACAGCCCGGAGCACCCCTTAAAAATGACCTACAAAACCTCCACCAACGCCTTCCGCGTACGACTCGCCACGGTGCTGCAAAGTCAGTTGAAAGCGGTGGGCATTGATGTGGACTTGCGTAGCTATGATTGGGGCACCTTTTACGGCGACATCAAATCCGGAAATTTTCAGATGTTCAGCCTCTCCTGGGTCGGCATCAAAACACCGGACATTTTTCGGTATGTTTTTCACAGTGAATCCACACCGCCCAACGGAGCCAACCGGGGACGCTTTCGGGATGACACAGTGGATAAAATGATCGACGTAGCGGGCAACGCCACCACCCTGGAAACGCAAACCGCCGCCTATCAAGCATTACAGCAGCGACTGCTGGAAACGCTACCGTACGTGCCGCTCTGGTACGAAGACCATGTGTTTATCTCGCGCCAAGGCATCAGCGGCTACACGCTGGGCCTGGACGGTAACTACGATGGTCTGAAAACTGTGACGATGGTTTCGGATTAAGTCTCGTAGGGTGGACACGTTTTCTGTGCCCACGCGATTCAACACCACCACGTTATCTATACTTGATACAGTACCATATCTTGTCATTCTATAATCTGTCGGGAAAGGAGAAATGCATTCGCTTGGGAGGTTTTTCACGTGGGCACCGAACAGCGTGTCCACCCTACTTATTGATACAGCTTATTGAATTTTGCGTGTGGCTGCCGGAATATTCAACGAGGTTGGTAAGAAGGCGCCGATGAACATTCACGGCATTTCAGAGCGGAGTTATACCCCACTTTGGGATAATTCCACATTCAATATTCTGCACCCACTGATATCCCGACTTAAAGAAAACATCCCAACACCCTGGCCATCCGATTGAATTTAATGGTTTTACAATCATTGCAGACAAAAGAAACTGTTCAAAGATTAAATATCGTGTGTTGAAAAGTCTTGCGTGATATACCCCAAACTGTCGTATTTACCCACTCAATATCTCGCGTAAACCAACAATCTAGTTTCCCATGACAAAATACAACTTTGATAAGTTGTTGATTGTCTTGTGTGTTTGGTGGAATATTTACCGGAATTGTAATAGATGGCGAATAATTCACAATATCTAAGGGCGGGGTTATACCCCACTTTGGGGTAGATTAACTGTTATGCATAAAAAGAGGGGAAGACAATGCATCTAGGTAGCTGTGAATGTAAATCTATCTAATATGAATTCACCGGTGAGCCTCTTACATGTTACGCCTGTCATTGCACTGACTGTCAAACTTCGTCAGGCTCTGCTTTCGGTCTCTCGATGATCGTAAATGACAAAGATATTGAAATAATCAAAGGTAAGGTTGCTATAAACACTATTGATACTAATGGTACAAAAGTTCAGAAGCATCATTGCTCTCAATGCGGTACACCCTTTTGGTTCTCAGCAGATGAATACCCTGGCATTGTGGCATTGAAGCCCGGAACATTTGAGGATACTTCTTGGTTTAAGCCAGTTGCTCATTTGTGGGTTCGTAGTATGCAGCCATGGGTTACACTGGATAGCTCTACTCCTCAATATGAAAAACAACCGGAAATATCTGAACTGATAGATTTATGGGCATCAAGAGAAAATGCATAAC
>CAYNYJ010000144.1:0-1901 GCA_964401355.1 uncultured Ectothiorhodospiraceae bacterium
TTGACTAACTCTCATAATTTTATGATTTTACTAAAATTTAGCAGATTAAATTCCTTAATGGGAATAGCTGGATGTTTCATATGAATAATAGAATATTTTTAGGTGTATTTGCCTCTACTCTTCTAATAATTGGTTTCGGATTTACGCTTATAGCATTTATACAAACACTAAAGCCAACTGATACGACCATTGAAAATGCAAAGCTCAACATAGATATATCAAAAATAAACGTGGGAACATATAAAGAAATACAATGGTTAAACTGAAGTTTCACCGTTTTTGAGCGTCCTTGCAACATAGCTGGGGGAATTCAGCTTCACAGAGTGAAAAGAAGAACAAAAGTTGGCATCAAAATCGTTCGCATTTTTGATGCCAAGATACGCTTTATATAACAGCATGTTACGTCATTTTAACGCTTGATCTTAGCCCTTCTTATTGTAGGATATTAACATCGTAACTCGTTGATATCCTTATCGAAAGGAGCTTTAAGCTATGTTTATTTTGCGTGATATTCTTACACCGCTTCAACAGGAGTTTTCCAATACTAAACTAGGGCGATTGCGTAGCCGCTGGTTCGTGTATGTTATATCGTCCTGCATTATTCCCTTTACCAGTTCGATATCTTCCAACCTTCTGCGTGCCCTGACACATCTGTTCGGAATGGATGTAAACCATAGACGTTTCTACGCCTTTATGGGTTCAGGGAAGCTAGCATGGGACAGATTGTGGCCGACCCTGTGGAGGATGATTCCCGAGCCAGAAACAGATGGACGTTTGCTGCTGGTACTGGATGACTTCATTAATCCCAAGGTGGGCAAGAAGGTGTTTGGGGCATCGCATATCTTCGACCATGCCGCCAAAGCTAATCAGTCCAAGTATCCATGGGCGCAATGCGTCACCAGTATTGGCCTGTTGAAACGTATCAAGGGTCGCTGGGCATGTATTCCGTTAGCGCACCGTTTCTACCTCCCGAATAAGGCGTTGGCGGCTCAACGGGAGAATATGAAGGTGAAAGGCAAGACCCCTGAGTTTTCTACCAAGCTGGAACATGCCGTCAGTATGATTGCCATGCTCGCCAATCATTTCTCGGGCATGTCCATCCTCACCGTCTGCGATAGCTGGTTTGGTAACAAGGGGTTATTTGCACCTGCCAGAGAACTGATCGGAGAGGCATTCCATCTGCTTTCTCGTCTGCGTTCAAATATCGTTTTATACGCCATACCTCAACAGCGAGAGCTTGGGCAACGTGGCAGAAACAAAAAGTATGGAGAACGACTTGGTTCCGCAGCCGAGGTTGCGGTCATGCTCAAGGACAAGGCGGTAAGCCACAGCGCGTTCCTTTATGGCAAGCAACGGGAAGTACTTGCTTCCTCTATCGTGGTGATGCTCAAAACTCTGCGTTGCCCCGTGCGTGTGGTCTTCGTTTATCGCCGCAGCCAGTGGGTAGCCCTGTTTACGACAGACTTGTCTTTGTCCATTGAACAAATCATTGAGTTCTATGGTGCGCGTTGGAAAATTGAATCGGGCTTTAAGGAAATCAAACAGGACATTGGCGCCAGCCGCAGTCAGATGCGAAATGCACAGTCAGTGATGAATCATCTCAACTTCTGCATGATGGCGGCAGCCGTGACATGGTTGTACGCTATACGTTTAGAAAATACACCCAAACGTCGTCACATGATCCGAGGAAGAAGCAGCTTCGCCTTTTCAGACGTTCGTCATATTATCGCAAAAGCTGTTTTGAGCGAGCATTTTGATAGGGTTTGCCCCGAAAAGGTCAAACCCCCGAAAAATTTATCCATTGCCGTGCTGCTGCGTATGGTTGCGTGAATAAATCGGAGTAAAAACGGTGAAACTTCAGTTCTTCTATTGAACAGTACCAATGGAATGACAAAGAGCCA
>CAYNYJ010000145.1:0-1867 GCA_964401355.1 uncultured Ectothiorhodospiraceae bacterium
TCAAAACAAACGGGTTTTCAGGCCTTTTTTGTAAGTTCTTAATGGGACACTAGTGTCGTGGTATTTCTTTTAAGACAACAGCATAAAACCAGAGAGCATGGTGAAAACTCCTGTTGAGATGAACGCTAACAGGAGCGAATGAGTGGTGCCGTGCGGTACATGGCTACGTAGACATTAGCGTATGTGATGACACATATGTTGCTATAAAATTGAAGAGGATAACTCATGGGCAGACCGAGTAAATATGTTGGAATTCAGAACGAAATCAATGGTGGCATGACGTCGATTGGCAGGATTATTCGTGATGCCTGGGTATTTGGTCTTATTGAAGAGTCTGAGACTTGTGAAGGCTGGAATTTAGCCGCTATTAATATCTTGCTGAATAAGGTCAATGCTGAATGGGATAAATATGGTTGCTCGGTCAGTCAACTTCCGCCTGAACTGTTTAAGAAACATCAGCGTATTTATGATAAAGCGATAAAAGATGCTAAAGCGGCAGGTTGGTCAGGTGAGGTTGAAACGGATGACGAGACATAATTTTCGCTAAAATTCTTATTGATATTTTACGTCGCGGATACGGCATAAATAAACCTTTTTTCGTTTACGTTACAGCATCGTGAGAAGGTGACCATAGCTGTTACTGGATACGTTTTCGGTGCCGAGCAATACTAAATTACCGAAGATCCTTGCGATGACTGGTAGGCGACGGGTTAGCATTCTATGAGTCAGTTTGCGATGTGCCTGTGCCGATGATGATCAAGGGACTTGCTGATTTTCGGCTGTTTTATTGACAATCCTTCTTTCATTACTGGATGCGGGGGATGTGCTGGGGCCGCTGGACGACGAGATACCCTGCGATGCTGGTGTTGGAGCAGTTCTTACAGAGGTAGCGCCGCTTGAATTAGTTTTGAATCGTGATGCCTGAGTTTTGGTCGATACTGCTTTGAACCCTATTTCTTATAATTAGTCTGGATCGATTTTCAGAGTGAAGGTCCGTCCCCACACACGAGCCTTTCTTGTCGTCTGAAGACGTACTACATGCATGTAACGATCATCCGTGAGAGGGTTTCTGAGCCGCATGGAAAAAGCATTGGAAAAACGACGTTCAGAGCTTCATGTGGTTTGTGAAATCGAGAATGGGATCCCGTTCAAAAAGGGCTGAGTGGTACTTTTTAAGTCACTGCTCAGTGCGATTAGAGGGGGTGTTCTGAAAGCTGTTGGTTTGGCTGGGGTCTGGAATATTGGGTGTGTGCTGTACAGCATTTTGTAACCAGTGAAGCGCTGCATCCGTATCCACAAAAATTTTAATGGGTATTTTCCTGATTGCCGAGATCAGATGATTTTGGGCTTCCACCAGAAAACGTAATTTGGTGGAATGCACGACGATGGCTAATGCAGCCAAATTCTCAAACTGTGCAACGGCTGACATCGCTTCGAAGGAAAGAGAGTAGGAGTTGATGCGATTGGATAAAATGCCAATGGCACCTGGCAAGTGTTTTTCGGTCAGTTGAGTCAACTCGGCTACCATGCCGGTATCTACGTTGACACCTTCATTTATTTCAAACTCGGCAATGCGGTCGTTGCGAAATTGAACTGTGCAGTAGTCGAATTTATATTCCTTTATGCTCAACATACTACCCAGTCGCCTGAAAAGGATACTGCTTCTTTTTAAAATCCCGGTCGTCATGCCGGCGAATGCCGGCATGACGGTGGATTTAAGTAACATGAGTAGTATTCATTATTAGTGACTTGTTAGTAAGTCGCCAGTCTGTATATTCATTGGAGAGTCTCTCTGCTTTACTTTGCTACATATTATCACTGCTGTCCCGTTAACTTTCACAGCAATACCAACTGATTATCGGCATGC
>CAYNYJ010000146.1:0-1752 GCA_964401355.1 uncultured Ectothiorhodospiraceae bacterium
AGCGCTGTTACCCTGGAATGTGAAATTGCAAGATGGGGTTTGTTGAGCGCTTACATTAATCCGACCGTTTTATAGGCGGGATTATTCTTGCAACAAAAAGAATGCGGTGCAGAGACGCACCGTCGTTGGCGATAGCCAACGCGATCCCGAAAAATACCCGCAAATTCGCATATTTGCGCCGCTGTTTTGTGGACGACTCAAAATGGATCAAGATGATCTATTTTGAAGCCAGGCTACTAACTAATAGTTACCATCATTCTTGATAGCGTGAGTAAGACAGAATACGAAAAAATTATAATCCTACCGCTCTATCAGCAGCGATGGTTTACAACCGATGACCTCAGTTTGTCGAAGTTCTTTACACTGATTTTGTCTGTATTATAACCCTGAAAGACGTAAAAACAGAGGCATAGTAACGAGCCTACAAAAACTATAATTCAAAAACCATTATAATATCAATTGGTTATCGCCCCCCCCTGTTGGCAATGACTGTAAAATTATCCATCTTCTTCAGCATAATTCCGGTTTATAGCCTCTTTTAAGCTCTCGGCATTCTTTACATAATTGATGTGTGCATGACTGATAAGCATATAAACTATATATAAATCAATTGTTTATATTTATGGAATACATCGTGCTTCTCTAAAGATGTGTGCTCAGTTTAATCACCAGATTACCTCGATTTGGTAGTGTATTTTTTTGATGTCGCTGGGTGTCCTGAGTGTCGCGTAACTTAAAGCAATGCGATCATTTTTTCTTAATAATATTTGGAGAAAAAAATGAAAATATTATTTATTAGTTTGTTCGTGTTTTTGTTTAGTGGAGTAATAAATGCTGGAGTTATCGTTAGCCCAGTTTCTGTAATAAATAATGACTTCGGAGTGTTTAGCCCTATATATTCGCAAGATAACATGATTAATCAGTCAACATTGTCGACAGGTTTTGTATCTGGCGTTACTGATTTCAATACATACGCGTTAGGTAATCCAACGGCAAATTGCAATAATTGTTCCCCATACTATTTCGGGCAGTCCGGCATCTTAACAGGTAATATAGACTTTGATCTCGGTTCTATATTTTCCATTAACCAGTTTGGGTTGTGGAATGGTAGTTTTAGAGGAATAACAGCCGTAGAAATTTTTACCTCCTTGGCTGCTGATTTCGCAACGTCAACTTCCGTAGGAACATTTAATCCCACTTTCAGCGGTGATGCGAACCTCGACGAATCATTACAGGTGTTTGATTTGATTGATACAAATGCACAATATGTACGCCTGAACATCTCAAATTTTGCCACCAATATCTTAGGCATTGCCGGCGTGGCATTTGATGTAAACTCATCTGTTACGGTCGTCCCCGAACCAGCCTCCCTCGCCCTAATGGGCCTAGGCTTGGTTGGCCTGGGCTTTACCCGTCGCCGCAAAAGCAAAGCCTTGAGCGCTTAACTCTTCTCTAATCGGCGCCGATTACCCAGCAGAACCATCGTCGCACATAATCACCAAGAGCCGCCCCTGTTTCAGGGGTGGCTTTCTTTTGCACATAAAGCAGATGGTATCCTCATCGCATTATGAAGCAGGCACGCTAGTATCGCACACAGCTGAGAGCGTTATGGACTTCCCAGCTTTCACTAGACACTTTCTAACTTCGAAAAACAGTCTTCCTCAAACTTACTAACAAGTCACTAATAATGAATACTTCTCATGTTACTTAAATCCACCGTCATACCGGCGAATGCCGGTATCCAGGAGCTGG